>JAFWCP010000350.1 GCA_017536845.1 Solobacterium sp.
AGAAATATACTGTCAGACGGCATCTGAAAAATCTGATTACAACATTATCCATTTCACTGTCGCTGATGGTGATGATGTCGGTTTCTTTGAGCATGGTACGGAAGGCAGACGCAACCAACATTGCTCCCAGCTGCGGCTACGTAGAACATAAGCACACAGCCAGCTGTTATTACCGCAAGCTTGCCTGTCAGAACAGTGATCCTGATCACGTCCATGATGAGAACTGTTTTGAATATGTCCTTGTCTGCGGCATGCATGGCCATGTCCATAACGCCCAATGCTTTGAAACGGAAAGCAATGGGCATTTCGTGTCTCTGATTGAACTGTTCTCACCGGCAACGTCAACGGCACCTGAGCAGGTCATTGTGGAGACAGCATCACGTGCTGTAACTGATAATGTTGAGATCATTCCCACGCCGGAACCGGTCGTACATAATCCTCTTCCTGATCAGACAGTCCTGGAAGAATTCAAACGTATTGACCATCCGGAGGAATACTCGCAGGATACAAAACAGCCTGCTGCGCCATCAGCTGATGAAACATCAGACAGAGAAACATCAGACAGCGAAACAGCTGACAATGAAACTGCAGAAAACGGAACAGCGGACAATGAACCCGTGATTGAAAATGCACATGTTCCAGGTTCTGTACATGAAGAATCCATCCGCAAGCCGGAGCAGCCTGTTCAACAGGAAACCATTCCTGTCATCGTGACACCGTCTGCTGAAGTCATCGAAGAAAGTGTTCATACCGAAAATGAAGGAATTGATCTTTCACCTGTCGTCGAGGAAGAACAGCAGGAAGATATTACGGAAGCAGTGGAATACGTTGACCCTGTAACCATTGAATATCTCAATGCATCCCCGGCCGTTGTCACTCCCATGCAGGAAGTTACCTTTGACTATCTGGCAGATAATGCCGGTGCGCTTTCCTATACGATCTATCTCAATGGAGAAGAGGTTGAAGCAGGGATCCTGGATGAAGAAACCGGCAGTATTTTCTGGACACCGGAAACAGCAGGTGATTTCAGCATCCGACTGACTGCAGCAGACGCAAGAGGTAATACGACAGAAACGGTAACAAAGGGTACCGTATATCAGAATGAAACCAGGGAAGAATGGCTGCGGAAGGTCAGTGATCTTGAATTGAGCGGAAACTGGTGCAAGGACATTGTCTCTGTTTCGCAGAGTCAGAAGGGCACACCGGTATCCCGGATGAGCGAAGGTTTTGAAACAAAGAGGCTGTTCACAGAACAGAATACAGATGACCGCTTCCTCTCCTTTATACTGAACTGGGTAGGAATCCCTGAAGACAGACTGTCTGACTTCACGATGACAGGCGGACCGATTGATATCGGAGATATCATCTACATTGACTATGATCAGGATGGAAAGACAGATCATCTTGCCATTGTGACGGATGCGGCTGATAATACTCTGTATGTTATGGAAGTCGATATCAACGGCATCATTAATGAAGGTAGGTATTCGGCAGATGATGAAGCCATCG
>JAFWCP010000351.1 GCA_017536845.1 Solobacterium sp.
CTACTTCAAGCACTTTGCGGTCAACGATCAGGAAACGAACCGCGATCACGGCGGTCTTGTGACATGGCTGAACGAACAGGCGCTGCGCGAAATCTACCTGCGCGGCTTTGAGATCGGCGTCAAGGGCGGCAGCGCGACGGGCATTATGTCCTCGTTCAACCGCATCGGCACGACCCCGACTGCCGAAAGCAGCGCGCTTTTGAACACGGTTCTGCGCAGCGAATGGGGCTTCAGAGGTGCGGTCATCACCGACTGCGTCATGGCCTGCTCGACAAACGAAATCAACCGTTCCACCCTCAACGGCAATGACTTCCAGCTCAGCTACGGCCTGATTGCCGGCCTGTCCGACGAACTGGTGAACTCCGTTTCCGGCCAGCAGGCAATGCGTACCGCTGCCCACAACATCCTCTACATGACCGCCAATTCCGATGCCCCGGTTCTTTACAAGGCCCATATGACTACCTTCGGCAAGCTGCTGCTTGGCCTGGCGGCCCTGATGGCAGTCATCATCGGCCAGTACTATTATCGTTACTTCCGCCGTCTTGCCAAATGGAAGAAGGGCGAACCGGTACAGGCATAACCATTTCCAGAAAAAGCAGATGTCCGGCCATCTGCTTTTTTCGTAAAAAAGGTACGAAAAACGGCAGACATCACGTCTGCCGCTACTTGATTGTCTTATTCCTCCCGCATGCTCATCAGGAATTCCCTGATGGCTGCAGCAACCTGGTCCAGGTTCCTGTCGTAACAGTGGTATCATCAGGAATGACGGACAGCCGGCAGTTCCGGTACCTGCGCACAGCCTCCATGGAATAACGCAGCGGTACTGTCTCATCCTTTTCACCGTGAATGATCAGCACGGGGTTTTCATACTTTGTGATCATTTCCTCCACGTGGATCATCTGGGCCGTGCGGAAGTAATTGCCGCTGATCGTCCTGTCCCCCATGGTGAGGACATCAGGAATGTGGTTCGGGTCGAAATGGATGCCGAAAAGGTTTCCTTTCCGGGCCCCGTCAGGAATGATCAGGGCCGGTGAAAGAGGAATGATGGCCTTGAAGTCATCCGGCCGCATCCCCGCCAGCAGCATTGTCAGCAGCCCGCCCTGGGAATGGCCGGAAAGGTAAAGGTCTGTCACCCAGTTCAGTGTTTTTGCATATTCAATGACCGATGTTGCGTTGGCAATCCACTTGAAAAGCGTATGTTCCGAGAACACGCCCTCGCTCTGCCCATGGCCGTACATTTCTGCCCGCATCACGGCAAAACCGCAGTCTGCCATGGCATTGGCAGCTGCGATGATATGCCTTTCCTCCATATGGCCGGTAAGTCCGTGAATCAGGATCACCAGCGGGCAGCGTTCGGTATTCTCAGGCCTGCTCAGCTTGATATGAATGCGTATGCGGTCATCCTTGATATAAAACTCCTCCATAAAACTATCCCCCTCTTTTTGTATCCTTAATCATAACATGATTCAGGCGGGGCTGATATGTGGTGATATCTTAATTGGAAATAAATTTCACTATCTTTTTTGATACTTAGACAATTTTGCTTTATGTGTTGATTTATTCATCCTGGGATTGTTCAAAAGCACAATTCACTTCTGTTTCTTCTTCCACTTCAAAAGCGCGGAAATTTCATCAGTGACCTTGTAACTGCCCCGTTTCATGTTCTTATACAGGCGGAAGAACGGCAGCACCGGCATCAGAACCGGGTATTTTACAAACAGCGGAAAGGCGATCTCGATCTTCTCCTTCGGCATAAAAATCCGCTTCCATATGTAGCGAAGCCTGCCGCCACCGAATTCCCTGGCCCGGTTTTCCACCCGGTTGGCCATGTTGCCGAACGTACCGGAAGACACAAGGAAGGCAAGCAGTTCCTTTTCCTGTGCGGATAACGGCTGGTCTTCCAGCAGTCTGAATGCCAGTGTCCTGCTTTCTTTTTCATACTGCTGAATGCCCATCTTCGCCAGTTCCCGGTCGATATACGCCCGGTCCATGGTGCTTTCCTTCGCCCGCAGCCAGATGTACAGGTCCACCAGGGAGCGCAGTCCCGTGCCGCCGCCGGCATAGTGCTTGTATTCATGCGCAACCAGGTACAGGTAGAAATCCTCATCGGTAAAGTGATACCCATACAGGTTGTTTTCATCTTTGACCAGCCGGTCAAAGACATTCTCGTAGTAATCATGAAGCCCCTTCTGCATGTTCTGTGAAAACAGCTGCTTGTGCATTTCAAAGTTGCTCAGGGGCTTTTTGAAATACGAGTCATGGACATAGCCGCCATGCATGTAGGTAAAGCCCAGCCCTTCCATGATCTGCCGCACATCCTGCTTCCTTGCCTTATCAATCAGGATGTCATTGTCAACCATTTCCCGCATGCCGTAGAACGGATACAGGTCTTTTAACAGCGACCCTTTCAGCGGCATGTAGCGGATCCCGGCTTCCTCCAGCCTTGCCAGCACTTCCTGCCGATCCCCGTCCAGCATGGCAACCCGGCGGATCGCCTTGCCCATGGCATTGCGGAAACGGTCATCGTTGATGCCGGCACGTCTGAGCGCTTCGGCAGCCGCGGCCGAAAGCATCTGGCTTTTTGCCGTTTCATACAGCGCATCAAGGTCAAGCGTCATGGCCCAGTCTTTGTCAGGCTGCTCATTCCGGGCAGCACAGCCGACCAGCTTCATCAGCGCACAGGAGCTTTTCAGGCACTCTTCCTCTGTCATCTTTCCTTTACCCCGCTTTCCGTAAATTCCATCACCCTGTCAGCAATCGCCAATGCTGCCGGCCGGTGCGTTATCGCTATGACTGTCCTGTCTTTCAGGTTCTGAATGTTCTTCAGCAGTTTTTCCTCACTCGCCGCGTCCAGGGCGCTGGTCGCTTCATCCAGCAATAAGACCGGCCGGCCTGAAAAGATGGCCCGGGCCACGGCCAGCCGCTGCATCTGCCCTTCCGAAAGGCCGGTGCCCCTTTCCCCCAGCAGGGTGTCGACGCCATGTTCCATTGCCGTGACAAATTCATCGGCGCAGGCAGTTTCAAGAGCCGCCCACAGCCTTTTCTCATCCCTGCTTCCGGCCGGGTCGGCAAAGCTGACGACCTGGCGTATGGTGCCGCTCATCAGGGCATTTCCCTGAGGCACATAGGCAAACATACGCCGCCAAGAGGAATCCATTTCCTGTTTCACCCTGGAAGAATTCCTGACCCAGCGCTTGCCTTTTTCCGGCTCATAAACACACATCAGCAGTTTCAGTACCGTTGACTTGCCGCAGCCGCTGTGGCCGCAGAAAGCCGTATATTCCCCTTAGTGGATTTCCAGGGAACGGTCCTGGACCACCGCCGGCATGTTTTCCCTGCTTAATTCAGCAATCTTTTCCACTGCCGGATAATAGGTAAAGGAAACATGGTCCAGGCCGAAGGATGCCAGTTCATGGTCATAGTACGCCCGGACTTCTTCCGCTTCCTTTGCCTTTTGGTCAGAGCCCGGAAACGCTTCTGCTTCCATCAGCCGCTCGCCGCTGGCAATCATGGCATAGTATCTGGGCAGGTAGCCGGAGATGCTGGCAAAAGGCGTCTGGATCTGGGTGATCAGCTGGCTGACTGCCGTCAGTGTTCCGAATGTCACGGTGCCTTGAGGATGCCGTAGCCGCACCAGCCGATGCCAAGCAGGTACATCGCATACATGGCAAGGGAGAAGCCGCCGTTGGCCAGGATGGACCATCGGTTGCGCCTCATCCTCGCCTGACGATGGTCGCCCATGCGCTCTTCAGCCTCTGCCAGCGTTTCCGCTTCCCCGACAAAGGATTTCACCATCAGCAGCGAGGCCAGCCGCTCCTGCATGGTGATGCGCAGACGGCCGTCCGCCTCCTGCACCTGCCGGTGCATATGCTTCATCTTTCTGCGGAACATCCAGGTGAAAATGAACATCAGTATGCCGCCCGGCACCAGCACCAGGGCGAACACCGGCTGCAGGGCAATGATCATGATCAAAGCACTGACCAGCCGCACGGCCATGCCGGCCAGCCCCGGGATGATTTCCGTCATGCCGGACGCGCAGACAACCGTATCGTTGGTCAGCCGGTTCAGCCATTCCCCCGAATGCACGGCGCTGACCATGGCATAGTCCTTTTCCAGCAGGATCCCGAACAGCCGTTTCTTGAAGCAGTTCTCAAACGAAGAACGGGCCTGTTCGTTGATCAGCCTGAGCAGGGCCCAGACCGCCACTGTTGCCGCAATCAGCAGGACGGTACCGGCAAGGTATCGGAAAAAGCCTTCCGTATTCCCTGCCCCGGCACTGTCCACCACCCCGCGTACGAGCAATGCAAAAAGGACGCCCGTGCTGCCGGACGCCGCCTGCAGGACGACCAGGTACAGAATATACCGCTTCTTTGCACCGACGGCTTCAGACAGCCAGGCCGGGGTACTGTTCTTCATCGGATCACCTTCCTGATGCCCCGTTTCACCTTGATCATCGCCTTTTTCACATTGGTCCGTACGGGCACGCTTTTCAGCATCCACGCCGTATAGCGCTTATAGGCAGGATCGTCCACGGTGATGGTTTTCCCATCCCGCATGAAACAGGTCAGCACGCCGAGGATGTCATCATCCGTGATGCCGTATTCCCTGTTCACGCAGTTGTCGCCCAGGATGACGTAATCCTTCTCCCTGACCTCGATCACCCGGTGCAGGATGTAGTGGGAGCCCCGCCTGTACAGCACGACATCCCCCGCCTTGCATCTTTCCGGGCCTTTTTTCACAACCGTAAACAGGTCTTTGCCTTCCCTTAGCATCGGCAGCATCGATACGCCGACATTGGCATAGGTGAGAGATCCATACCTGTCCAGGTATTCTTCCTACTTCCTGCTTTCAGTCATCGAGCGCTCCGATCTGCCGCAGCGCCGCAATGACATTGCGGACATCCTTTTCAATTTCCCCTTCATCTGCCGCAAACTGTGCTTCCAGACGGGCGATGAGCTCTTCTTCGCCGATGCCCTTCTGCAGCTCATCCAGGATCACGCCAAGGGTCTTATTCCCTCTGAGAATGCCGGAGAACGCCGCATCTCCGGTTGCGACAAGGATGGTTTCCTCACCGGTATGGTGCAGCAGAAATTCCTTTTTCAGTTTCATATCATCACCTCATTCCCCCGGCGGCAACAATGGCCGCTTCCGGGTCCATATTGCAGCCAAGCCGGTACAGCCTGACATGCTTCAGCAGCCTGTCCAGCAGGTTCAGGCTGCAGACCATTGCCGCCCGGTCAGCCGGCCGGTACATCTGCCGGAAAAGGTCCGGCAGCGCTTCTGAAACGGAAACCGGCTCGATGTGGTTGACCGTATCCCTGGTCAGGATGCACAGCCCCTTTAACGGGACACACGTATTCGTGCCCAGCCGGTGCTTGCCGTTCCATGGCGTGCCGTAAACCACGACGCCTTCTTCGGTTGCCTTGATTAACGGCTTGTCGTCATTGACCATGAACACCCGCTCTTTGAACACTTCCCGCCAGAGCCTTGTATGGGTGGATTTGCCCGTCCCGCTGGGCGCGGTGAACAGGTATCCTTCCCCATCCATGGCAATGCATGAGCCATGGAACAGGAAGGTATCATAAAAGGGCATCTTTTCCGCAATCTGCCGGTATACGGCCAGGATTTCAAGATGGGGGTCTGTCGGCCGGTAGTCCGGTATTTCCTCGAGCGACTTTTCCCGTTCATACTCAATACAGGCCTGATCGGTCTCCACGATGAAATCACAGCCTTCTTCTTCGGTGCGGTAATCCCGGCAGTAGTCATGGACATATTGATGGATTGAATGGATTTCAATCACTTTATCTGCGATCCGGTATTTTTCAATGATCATGTTTACCTCGGCCTAAAGTATACCAAAATTGAAGAATTGCTCAACTTTGAATTCACAGTATCCTGAAGACATCATTGATAAAACCTCAAAGGCATTGTAAAAAGACCGGCCTTGCCGGTCCCGGTTCTTAACCGTATCCCCACTGCGGTTTGGAGCCGCTGCCGTCGGTCTCCAGATTCACCTGCTCGGTTTCCAGGTAGCCGCCGTAGATGTCAGTAATCAGGAAGTTGTAGAAATATTCACCCGCTTCCAGGTACGAAGAGACAATGTACAGGTTGTCATCGACGATGTACGCCTGGCCGCGGTACAGCGATTCCTCATAGGTGATGCCGTTATGGGCATAGTACATCGGGATGATTTCATCCCCGCGCATGGGCGGCACAGTCACCCGCGGCGCCATGCCGTTTTCGTTGATGCCGCTGTACGTCCCGTCCACGATGACGGTGCCGTCATAGTACCAGCGCAGATGCAGGAACGTCCTTTCCCCGTTCAGCCTGATGGGGGAAGCGTAATGGACGTAGTCAGCCTGCCTCTCCACCACATACATGGCCAGGTTCTGCCCGTCCGGCAATGACAGCCACTTGCCGTCAAAGCCGTCCTTGAAGATGCCGTCCCGCCAGGAACCATAGATCCGGCACGTCTCGCCCAATTCAATGAAGTCCCTTTCTTCGTGGTTGAGTTCATATACCTTTGCCTTGATGTCGGCCGCAAAGGTCCGGCCCATTTCATCCAGCTGGCAGTAATACAGCCCGTCCGGCCCCACCTGGGGCGGGATGGCAAAGGTGATATACGGGGAATGCCCTTCTTCCACCGGCTGGTCAAGATAGTTCCAGTAAGGGTTGCTGGTGGAACTGTATTCATACACGCCCTGGTTTTCATCATAATTGTAGGAACCCGGCTGTTCGAAGGAATTCAGTTCGCTGTTCTGCCACGTTTCGGCATTCTGGCCGTTTTCAATGTAGCTGTTGTAGTAGTCATAGGCCACCGAGCTGTAGATGCCGCCCTGGTTCTGGATGTCGATGAAGGTCAGATAATACGGGCTGACGCAGATTTCTGCGGCCGTGTTCATGTATTCCGCACTGTAAACCTTGTACGGGTAGAACACCGAGATGCCGCAGGTATCGGTATGGTTGGTGCCCCTGACCTGGTAGATGACCATCTCATCCAGGGCCTTCAGGACATTGTCTGTCTCACGGCAGTACGGGGCTGCGGAAAGGATCAGCGCCCTGAGGTCCATCATGTTGGTATAGCCTTCTTCCTTGGAGTTGCCGCCGAAATTTTCGGCATTCTGGATTTCCCTGGAAATCAATGAGAAGGCATTGATATCCCGGGCTGCGTCCAGCATCTGCGAAGCAAAGATGTTGAACGATTTCAGGAACCTGTCCACTTTGCTTAAGTCCGTTACGGCAAGGGTGGCAATGGCCAGGCTGCCGCTGCGGCCGGAATAAGAGGCAAGATAGCTGTCGCAGATGTATCTGCCCAGGGTATCCGCACTCATGTCAGGGTCATGGCCAAGGCTCTTGCCCATGGCCTCATAGTCCCAGCCCCGGGCCGGTTCGCTCTCCGCCGAAGCAATCATATAATCCGCATAGGAGGCCATGATGTTGGCTGCTTCGATGGTTGACATCAGGCAGGCATCAAAGCCGATAAAGGCAAACTTGTC
>JAFWCP010000352.1 GCA_017536845.1 Solobacterium sp.
ATCGGTATCTTCCGGTGTGTATGTTGCTGTGAAGGTGTTGACGCCGGCAGGGCCGACACTCTGTTCAGCATCATCCCAGACAAAGCCTTCCGGCAGTTCGAGGTCGCTGAGCATCTGGCCTTCAATGGCATCAAATGCCGGAACTTCAAACTCAGGATCAGCCTTGGCAATGGTCACAGTGATCATGCCGCCGTCTGCGTCCAGATGACGCTGGTCACCAGCAACTTTGTAGTAAATGTAGTATTCACCGGCATCGGTTGCTTCCGGGAATTCCTCGGAATACTGATCATCTGCCGGTGCTTCTTCAGCAGAGCCCAGTGCATAGACGACGGTGCCGCCTTCAGCTTCGCCTGCTTCAAGGAGCAGTGTCTGAGGTTCGCCGGTATAAACAAGATCGGTTGCCTCTACAGGGTCACAGAGCAGGATCGCTTCACTCTTGTCTTCATGAATCTTCCAGAGCTGAGCGCCGTAGTACGGGTTCGCTGTACCGACATAGAGTTCATCGTTGCAGATGGTGAAGGTACGGGCGCCATAGTTGTAGGAATCGCCGCAGCCGTTGGTGACGATCTGTTCCCAGTTCTCGCCATCGTCTGTGACCAGGATATCAAAGCCCTTGTCGGCATTCTTGATCAGTTCTCTTGCCTGCTTCCAGTATTCGAGGCCTGCAGTGTCGAACTGGCCGGCCAGCCATTCCAGCATGCAGATCGCTTCATCATCATCTTCTTCGAGATCTGCCAGTGTGTCATCCAATGCAATACGTGCTTCTAACATGGCATCCGGATCGACGTCACCCTGCATGAATGCTGCTGCGAAGGAAGCCATCTTAACGGCATTTGCCATTGCTTCAGGATTGTCTGCCAGCAGGTTTGCCAGTTTTGTGACAAAGGAGCCGTCCAGCAGGGATGCCATGTATCCGGACAGCTTTGTGCCGTTGGGAAGCATGTCCATGAATCCCTTGAAACCGCCGTTGACGAAGTATGTATAAGCTGTTGCCGCATCGAATGTGCCGGTGTAGAATCTTCCGTCGTATTCGATATAACGCCATACATAGTCATTTGTTGTGCCTTCGAGCAATGCGTTGGCGCTGTCCACAGCAGTGATGTTTTCATCTGTATCCACAGCCCAGATGTGCTGCGGGTGGGAGAGAACCTGGTAAATCGGAGCATAAATCTGTTCCAGTGTCGGGCCGTCAGTACCAGCCATCATCCCCTGGATCTTCTTGATGCCCTTGATGACAGTCTGTGACTGAATTGTTGTCGCATTGTCGAAGGAGCCGATGTACATCTTGCCGTTGAACACATACGGTGTAGCGGTGGATTCCAGCAGGCCGGCGCCGTTGAGGGTCGGTGCGTATTCCTGGCAGGAGTAAGCCTGTCTGTACTCTTCGTTAAGAGCAGCGACTTCTTCATTCATCGCCAGCGGGTATTTGCCGTTGTCACCGACAATCTCGGTCCATGTCCAGCCGAACTGGTTGGGATTTTCGCCGCCCTTTTCGCCTCTGAACAGAGCCCAGCCGCCGTCATACGCCATGACCAGATACAGCTTGCCGTTGAAATCGCAGAGATCCCAGACGTTGCCGCCGCCGTTGGCATAAACGCGTGCATAAGCGTATTTGCCGAAGTCATTGTAGTCCGCAACAAGCTGGCTCCAGTCTTCCGCGTCAGTGCCGGCTGTTGCCGGGTCAAGACGACGGATGACGATCGGAAGCGGATACGGTTCGCCCGGATGTTCCATGCGCCACTTGAGCCATACGTTGTAGGTTGTGTCCTGGCCGCCGAAGTAAACAGTCTCACCGTCGCCGTCATCATACTTTGCGCAGGCACGCAGGCTGCTGACCAGGCCGATGGTCTGGAATACGACTTCGGCATTGTCTTCTTCGTCAACTCTTACCAGCTGCAGCATGTTGGAGCCAAGAGAACCGAAATAGAGGTTGCCTTCAAATTCGATCACAGATCTGAACGATGCTGTTTCGGACGGAACGTCAGCGTTCGGAAGGATCTGTCCGTCTTTGTCAGTGTAGTACAGATGGCCGTCTTCGCCGACAACTGTCTGCGGCTGGTAGATGACTTCCGTGCTGCCGTTTTCGATGTCGAACTTGATGATCTGCGGAATGTAGTCCTCTTCTTCAAGATCAACCGGTACATCACCGCCGGAGATCAGCGTGATGACCTTTTTTACGGTTTCCGGATCAAGATCCGGATTGGCTGCCTGCAGGTTTTCCATTACACCGTTGAGCGCGGAACCGAACAATGTACGGTTGGTGCCGATGTAAATGTAATTGCCGCGGGAAGCGACTGCCCATGCGTAGCTGTTCAGGCGGTTTGCTTCATAGCCGGTCACATCGTTCGTGTTGATTCCATCCGGTTCTCTCGGTCCGGCAGTCGGGTTGGAAATCTTTGTGAACGTGTATTCATCTGTGACCCATGTGATTGCTTCTTCAGAACCCTCGTCTGCTTCTTCCGCTCTGACAGTCATCGGTGTTACGATTGAAACTGTCATGATCAGAGCGAGGCAGGCAGCCAGAAGGTTCCTGATGCTGTTCTTCATACTCTTCATTTAGTTACCCCCATACTCTTGATGCAGTAAACGCACGTTCTGATACTTGCTGCCTGTATATCTGCTGTCCGGATCTACGCTATTCCGGACAGCTCTGAAGCTGCCGTAAACAGAAACAGCCGGCAGGAATAACAGCGCATGCATTCACTGCGATGTGAGCAGCCGTCAGGCCGTTCACGATTTTCGATTATAATTATTGTATCACAATAGTTAATATTGTAAGAGGAATTGTGGCATGAAGGATCAGAAGTCTTAGCGACATTATCAGGGCTTGTATAAATCATCGTCACCTGAACTGCAATCGTCTTTTCTCTGCATTGACATCTTTCCGGCAACATGAAAAAGACCGTATCCGGAAGGATACGGTCCTTGCGTCTTGTCTGACGGTCGATTCAGTTTGTGAGGGGGTTAATGTTTCAGTACACCGGTGTTTTCGTCAAAGTAATACGTCTTGCCTTCAATGATCTTGTTGCCCTTGCACATTTCACCGGTGATCAGGTCATAGTAATAGGTGTTGCCGGCCTGGGCAGGATAGAGGGAAATGTCTGAGCCTTGAACAGTATACCAGCCCTTGATCATCTTGCCCTTGTCATCGTATCTGACCCACTTGCCCTGTTTATTAATGCCTTTGGCAAAGTCTTCCTGGTAGATGTAAGGCATCCAGACTTCCTTGCTCTGTGCTTTGGCACCGTCATAGATGCAGTCCAGCCAGTACCAGCCGTCGGTATCAGGATCGTAGATTTCTCTGCCTCTTTCGTAGCCGTATACCGTATCAATGATGTTCTTGGGATCGCCCATCACGGCCTGTCTGATGCCGCCTTCATACCAGTACTGCTTGCCTTTGTACCAGCAGAAGCCGAAGACTTTGCAGGCGGCAGGGTCGCCGTCTGCCTTGACATAGACATTAATCGTTTTGGAAACCACCGAGTCGTCGCCGTTGAGGATCCGGACAGTGACTTTGCCCATGCCGTCAGTCCTGCCGTACAGGCGGACACCATAGCCGTCGACAGCTGCCGAAACCACCATGGCATTGTTGCTTTCCACGAAAATATCAAAGTAGGTAGCGTCATACGGCGTAATTGTTATAGGGAGATATACCTCATCGTAAATGTCAACAGTTGGGTATTCTTCCATTTCAAAGGAAGTGACCGGATAGACATAATCCCAGCAGGCATAGAGCGTTGTATCTTCGTTGACGCGGAGATAGCGAGGATCGGTTTCGTTGTACGATTTGTGGCCGGCATCTTCCCAGTCGGAGATGACTTTGGAAGGGTTGGTATTGAAGATGAAGGCGTCAATCTGGGCCGGATAGCCTTTGGCCACCTTATAGGTCACGGATGGAACCTTCTTGCCATTTTCGTACATATAGCCTTCCGTGGCATTCAGGGTCAGGTTGCAGGCAACATCGTATTCCGCATTGATGGTGAGGTCCTGGCTGAAGGTGAAGTCTGTCAGCTCGAACGAGTACGGAGCGACTTTGCCGGAGCCGAAGCGCCAGTTGCCAAACGCCAGATTGGGGTCATCAATCTCGGGAACGAGGTAGCTGAAATCATACAGGACACCTTCAACGACCTGGACTTCTAAGGTTTTGCGTTCGCCCCAGTGGCCTTTGCCGAAATTGAATGTTACCGTATGGGCCTTGTTGTAAACTGCATACAGGGTCATGTCCTCGGAAGGGATCAGCGACCACATTTCTTCGTTGGAGTAGCAGATGCCGCCGTTGGGAGTCAGGCTCCAGCCAGCGAAGCCATGGTCTTTGGCATCCACTACTACGGTTTCGTAGCTGTAAGGGAACAGCTGCGGGCCGATCGGCTCGTTGTCGACGATTTCTTCCGTAAAGGTGCCGGACCTGCCGCCCAGGGAACCTTCGCTGATCACGAATGTGACATCGCATACCCCTGCTGCTTTGACAGGAACGTGAAAGATCCCGATAACCATCAGGACCGCGAGGATGAAATGCAAAAGCTTCTTCATGATGATTAACCTCCGTTTATCTGTAATCAGTATATACGAAAGAAAGGAAAGTTACCCTACCCGCAAAGGTAAAAATCCGGCATTTTTCTGCCGGATCTGCTATTCATTATCTTTGTTTCCCAGGTATTCCAGGCGGTATTCGCCGGTGACTTCCAGGTAGGTGCCTTCCGTCAGTTCGATTGAGGAATCGTTTTCACTGTAGTCCATGATGGTGCCGAAGGCATCACGGACATGCAGCCCCTTGCCGTCAATAGTGCGGACATTGTATTTTCCTGCCTTGAGGTTCTGGTTGACCCGGTAGATGCCCGGGGTGACGGTGATTTCGTTTTCGTTGGTGATGTAGATCAGCTGCTGGTCCTTGTTGGTGCGGATGGCCTGGATCTTGCGGTACAGGGATTCGCGCAGGTAGAACAGGTCGGCGTGGTCCACATGGTAGATGAACTCCCGGGGCGGGGCGGAGACGATGATGCGCTCTTTATCTTCCGGGTTCTTGACCATGTAGCCGGGTTTATGGCAGTTGACCATGGCAGACGACATGAAGTATAAAGCGACTTCCGTTTCATACAGCATGCCGTTGACCCTGACGGAACCGGGGGCATTCTCACTGGAAGGGATGTTGTGGATTTCCCTTCTGGTGACATCGCCGATATGCAGGACAGTCTCCGTATTCGGCAGCATGTCTGCTTCCACGATGTTGTAGGCAGGTACGGCGTTGATGCACGTTTCACCTTCATGCAGGAGAATGTCAGGTTCCGGATAGTATTTCTTCAGGCATTCTTCAATGTCATGGGATTCCAGCCAGGCATTCATCATCATGTCACGCATGTTCGGTTCGGCGACGATCAGTTTCTGGAACAGGTCGTATTCCCGATTCAGCCCGTAGCGCAGAATGGTGCTGGTGCAGTTTTTGCATATATGGGATCCATCCGGCAGTGTTTCATAACGCGTAAAAAAGCCTTTGGCTTCACTGAGACAGAAATCACATACCTGCTTTTGTGCCATACATCGCCCTCCTTGTGTTCTATTATACTCTATCAGGGATGAAATCCTTGTAAAAAAGAATGTGAGATCATGTGAGAAATGCGGTCTTTCGATCCCATAATTCTGACCGTGAGGTGGCAGAATCCGCATCTTTTATGATTCAGACATTCTTCCTTAATAATAAAGGTGTAAGGAGAAGGATTATATCTTCTTCAGGATGGCATACAGCCAGCGGAAATCCATCTGGCCGGGGTGCTCGTTGCCGAAGATCCCCTGGGTGACAACGGTCAGCCGGGGGAAGCGGGCAAGCAGGTCGGCAAAACGTTGTTCCGTCATGTAGGTGTAATACCGTCTGCCAAGATAGCCATCCTTGTCGCCGTATTTGAAGGAGACATACAGGATGCCGTCTTTCTTCATGGCCCGGATCATCTTCGGGAACAGTTCCAGCAGCTTTTCATATTCCAGATGCATGATCGATGCCATGGCATAGATGCCGTCATACCTGTCTTCTTCGTCCAGTTCATTGAATTCCATGACCTTGACCGGTGCCTGCAGGTAAGCGGATGCCAGCCTGGCCAGTTCTGCTGCTCCGTCGGTTGAGGTGACGGCAAATCCTTTTTCCCGGAAGTAGGCAGTATCACGGCCCGACCCGCAGCCGAAGTCAAGAATCTCAGCCCCGGGCTTCAGATATGACAGGAAGCGGTCCTGGTTGGCATGTTCGGTGATTGTAAAGGCATCGTCAAAGCATTTCTGCGCCTTTTCGTTGAAGTATTCAATGGTCGTATTCATAATGCGCTCCTTTGCCGTCATTGTAGCATAAGAACATGGATAAAACCTTTCCGGCATGGAAAAACAGAACCGACATTGTCATATTGCTGTCAGTGGCAGAAAAAGTCGGAAGGTTTTGAAAAAAAGAGTTGACAGGGATATGCCGGAGTAGTAATATATCCGGGCTTGGCATAAGTATGGGCTTTTTGAAGAAAGCCTTATTATTAGCCAGAGACGCGGCACACAGGGAATTGTGTGCACAGAAAGACGAAAGGAGAAAAAAGACATGCCCACAATAAACCAGTTGGTACGCAAAGGCCGTACCGATAAAGTTTAAAGTCCAAGTCCCCTGCGTTAAACAGAGGATTCAACTCACTGAAGAATCGTCCGACCAGACTCAGCAGCCCTCAGAAGAGAGGCGTCTGCACCCGTGTTGGTACAATGACCCCGAAGAAGCCGAACTCCGCGCTTCGTAAG
>JAFWCP010000353.1 GCA_017536845.1 Solobacterium sp.
CACGACCGGGTTGAGGTTCATGACGAATAACAGCCCGCTCATGACAGCCAGCCTGATTTTCAGGCCTTTTTCCCGCACTGTCCAAAGGATATACGCCAGGATCATGATGAGCATGACCACGGCAAGAGTGACAGGAAAAACCGGTTCCATCTTCATGCCGCCCTCCTTTCCCCAATGCCGACCAGTATCATAAGGCCAAGCATGGACAGAACAAGAACCGCCAGAGGTATGGCCGGGATGTCGACTTCCCGAAGTTCCGAAACAATGCGGGATTCCATGGCCGGGGTGCGGTGGATGGAATCGAGGATGTCATCGGTGCTCATATCGCCATAGATATACACCTGGTCCATGCCTTTTTCCAGATCATTGCGGTTGGTCTCATAACGGTCCAGGGCATCTTCATAATAGTGTTCACGGTCCGGATAGACGCCGAACATATGAACGTCATGGCTGCGGCAAAGATCCGCCGCCTCCGGCAGCCTGATGACCGGCTCGCGGTTTTCCCTTTCGTCGTTGTCGGTGGTCATGATCACGACCCGTGTCCTTGACTCTTCATTGAGCCGGGGAAAGTGGTACAGGCAGGTTGCCAGGCCTTCGCCGATCAGGGAGCTGCCCTTGTCGTTATTGTTAACGAGGGTGCCGGCATCATAGTAATCCAGCTTTTCCAGCAGTTCGATGAATGCTTCGTGTTCTTCCGCAGAAAGCCAGATCCTGTTGGCATAATCGAAACGCTGCCGCTGCTGGTCAAAATACGTCTGCAGTTCCCTGAGTTTTTCGATGATGAATTCCGCGTTGTCGGTCATCGGCACATAGAGGATGCTGGTGGTATTGAAAATGGAGATTCCCATCCTGTCACCATCCAGCCTTCCGGCCACTTCGATCAGGGTTTCCGTCATGTCGCTGTTAAGATCAAACAGGGAATAGGAAACATCCATGCACAGGAAGATGTCGCGCTGCTGCAGCGGCTGCTCGACCTGTTTCACCGAAAACGGCCTTCCCGCCAGTACCGAAGAAGAAACCGCTGCCGAACAGATCAGGCCATATAAGGCCAGGCGGTACAGACGGTGCAGACGCAGCGCCTTCTGAAAAGCAGGCAATGCCAGAATCTCCGTCGTATTGACAGCCGGCAGGCCGGATCTTTGCCGGGGGATGCGTACCAGGAAAAAGGCAGCGATCAGCCATAGGACAAGCAGGGCCAGGGTCAGCCAGGGATATCTTAGTGCCATGTCGCAATCACCTCTTCTGCTTTCTTCAGGGTCGGGTACGCATCGCGCCCTGAAAAGGCCGCAAATTCCGGTTCATAGCAAAGCGTAATGACTTCCGCCAGCCGGTCAAGATGGTGTGCCCTGAGTTCATAAAGGGTCATTGCATCCGCGGCCAGCCCGGTCTTTTCAGCCGCGAAGGCGCGTATGATCTCACTGATCCGCTGGTGGGCCCGGCGGTTGTCATCCAGGTCTACGGCTCTTAACAGCAGCAGATAATCGGTCTGCTGCCTTGTCATCGGTGCCTGTTTTTCCGCAGGTGCTTTCCGCTGTCTGACCAGCGCCCAGCCGCAGGCAATCAGAAGGGCCAGCATGAACAGCAGCGGCCACAGGGAAAAGGATAACGGCTCCTGCAGGGTCACATGTACGGTCATACATCCTCCTTCAGAAGATCCAGCATGCTTTGATAGATGTCTTCGTCAGCTGAAACCACGGCAAACCGGCCTCCTTTTTGGGAAAAGGCTTTCTGCAGGGCGGCCTTCTTTTCGCCAAGATACTGCCCTTCCTGTTTCCGCAGGGCGTCGTGAACAAAAAACAGTTCCCTGGCCAGGGTATTCTGTTCGATCAGGAAACTCTCGCTGTCACAGACGGAAAGGTCATCGGTCATGACGAAATACATATCATGGCGTACGGGAAGCATGCTCACCTTTTCCATGGCTTCTCGGCCGCCGATGCATAAAACGATGACCCGCTCGGAATAGCGGGAAAGCACATGGCTGACAAGCTCACTGAGATCGTGGGCGGGTGTTTGCGGTCTTATTGCATCATACCGATGGAACAGGATGTCAATCCCGGCCGGATCAGCTGCAAACGGAGTCATCTCATAGCCTGCTTCACTGCTGCGCAGAAAGGCACAGGATGCGGTATTGCGCATGGCATTCCAGGCAAAGCAGCCGGCGAATTTCAGCATCAGGTCATATTTGTTTTCTTTTTTCGAAGTCAAAGCAGCCATGTTCTTCCCACCGTCAAGGATGACCAGCACGCGTATGCTCCGTTCGGCAAAGGTTTCCCGTACCAGCAGCGAATCTGTCCGTGATGACGCCTTCCAGTCAATATCGCGGATCGCGTCGGTCGGCACATATTCCCGCAAATCGTCAAAATCCATGGAATGGCCCCGGCACAGGGAACGGAAACGGCCGTCCAGGATTTCCAGCGTACGGATACCGGTATGCAGCTGCAGGGTACGGGCAGTTTCTTCAATCGGCTGCCAGGTCATGGGGTCGGTACTTTCCTGAGGATATCATCTATGACCATATCCGCCGTGACGGCATTGGCCCTGGCTGAATAGCTCAGGGACAGACGGTGGGCCATGACCGGTTTTGCCAGCATCTTGATATCTTCCGGAATCACATAGTCACGCCCATCATACAGGGCGGCTGCCTTGCCGGCTTTCAGGAAGGCAATCGAAGCCCGGGGAGACACACCCAGACGGATGTTTTCATACTCCGGCTTTCTTGTTTCCGCGCACAGGCGGACAATATATGTCCGCACGGCATCATCCATATACACCTTTTCGGTAATGGCCCGCAAGGTCTTCAGATCTTCAATCGTCATGACAGCCCGGTAACGCCCGTCTTCCTTTTCCTTCAGTTCAAGGATCCGCTTTTCTTCCTCAGCACTGGGATAATCGAGCTTTGCCATTAACATGAAGCGGTCTTTCTGTGCTTCCGCCAGCGGATAGGTTCCTTCCTGCTCATAGGGATTCTGGGTCGCGATGACGGTGAACTGGTCGGCCGGCATCGGATAGGTCACACCGGCAATCGTCACGGCTTTTTCCTGCATTGCTTCCAGCATTGCGGACTGGGTGCGGGCGGAGGAACGGTTGATTTCATCCAGCAGTACGAAATTGGCGAAAATCGGCCCGAGGATGGTTTCGAACTTCCCGGTTCCCTGGTGGTAGACCTGAGTGCCGATGATATCCGCCGGCATCAGGTCGGGCGTGCACTGGATTCGGGAAAACGAACCGTCCACTGCCGTTGCGATGGCCTTGGCCGCCGTTGTCTTGGCTAGTCCCGGCACCGATTCAATCAGGATATGGCCATCCGCCATCAATCCCGCAATCAGCGTGAATTTGAGCCTGGTCTGGCCGATGACATGCACATCATAATAATCCGACAGCCGGTTGATCAGCTCCAGCGCTGTCCCGACTTCCTTTTCGTTCAATCCGTTTTTCATAACACTACCGCCTGTCTAATATTATCCAACATCTTCATTTCATTTTCCATACAGGATCTTGTCAGCGTTTCAAAACCCGGCGATCCTTATTCTCCTGAAAGCGTCTCTTTTACGGAAATGACGTCTTCCCGATCCTCCTCTTTTTCTTTTGCGGAAGAGATTCGAAAGGCCTGTGGCTGATGCACCAGCCCAAGGGTTATCGTGCAGCTGGCTTTGATCTGTTCCAGGCCGGACAAATTGCAAATGCCTGTATCTTCCGGATCTGCAGATTCCTTTCCGATAGAAAACCGCCGGCCTGATCCGACGGTTGTTCAAAGATGGTTTTTATTCCGTAACCACGGTATGGTAATAGCGCAGCGAAAGGAAGCAGGTGACGCCTAACGGCACGATGGAAATGGCTGTCAGGACAAGGGAGCGCACCGGGCTGATCTGCCCTTTGGTCAGCAGTGAAATCATGATTGCGGCAAGGTAGATGCCGACAATCAGCAGTACCGCCCCATAATAGCCAAGGATCTCCCTTGTCATGATGCCGCTGCGCTGTTCTTTCGAAAAGCCTGTCTGTTTGAGGATCGTAAACTGCTTTCGGCGCATGGACAGTTCGGTATCCAGCCGGAACATCATGGCCATCGCCTGCAGGACGGCGATGAAGACATATGAGATCAGCACCAGCATGTTTTCCACCTCATTGTTGTGGCGTCCGAACATCATCGACAGCAATACTGCAAGGTCGCCGACATACAGGAAGATCGTTATCCTTGTCAGGACGAGGTCCTGGCGCAGGAAGCCGTTGGCGATCGCCCGTTCAGGATCGTTCATCCGTTTCTTTTTGTTGTAATGCGAAATCCATTTCGGCAGCAGTTCGGCAATGATGTGGTTCATGCCCGCACAGCCAAGAATCGCATTGACCGCAAAACCGGAAGACCCCTGGAAAAAGTTATAAATCGGAACCAGGTACAGGCCGATGAAGAAGATATGGACAAGCAGGCCAAGGGTGCTGCGGAAGGTTCCGGCAAACCCCTGTTTCTTTGAAACCTGCCGCCGGTCGGCCGAAAGAAGCACATTGGCCGGTGAGCGGAAGGCAAAGCTCATGTTCAGCATCACCGTCCAGAGGATGATCATGATGATGACAGCGAAGTATTCCATCAAAGCGTAAGACTGCACGGTAATCGTAAAGGCTGAACCGGAATGGATAAGGATGCTGTTGAAAACCGGAATCAGCGCCAGAGCGGAAAGGATGCCCAGCGGCACCGCAATCGCCAGCATGACGGATGTCTGGATGAGCAGGAAGCCGGCCAGCTGGGTATAGGTAGCGCCGGATATCATCCTGACGCCAAGCTCCTTAGCCTTGTTTTTGACATAGAAGTCATTTGTAAAAACGATATCAATGGCGCACATGATGACGATGAAGACCATCATCAGGTTGCCGATATTGCCCTGTTCCAGCAGCAGCATCAGATTGGCCATGCCGTTTGTTTCATAGATTTCCGCCTTGCCGCCGGAAGCGGATTCAGCCATGTTGAAAAACAGGAACATCAGCGTGGAAGTCAGATAGAAGGTCAGCGCAAAGAATACCGCCCTGGCCTTATCGTCCTTCAAGGATCTCATCGCATCCTTGATCATGCTTTCATACCTCTTCTGCGGCGGGAGGAACTGATATCGACAATTCTTGCGAAGTAGTCATCCTGGTCTTCCTCACCTCTTGTGATTTCAGTGGAAATCATGCCGTCCTTGATGAAGATCAGCCGGGATGTGTAGGAAGCGACGAAGGAGTCGTGAGTGACCATGACAATCGTCACCCCGCTTTCTCTGTTGAGCTTCTGGAAGAGTTCCATGATCTCTTCCGAATTTGCCGAATCAAGGTTGCCGGTCGGTTCATCAGCAATGATCAGGCCGGGGTTGTTGACAAGGGCTCTGGCAATGGCGGTGCGCTGACGCTGGCCGCCTGAGCACTCGCCCGGCAGCTTGGGCAGCAGCACCGTGATATCGAGCTGCTTTGCCAGTTCATTGACGCGCTCTTCGATTTTTGCCGGATCCACCTTGGCAAGGGTCAGCGGCAGGGCGATGTTTTCATAGATCGTATGGTTGTCAAGCAGGTTGAAATCCTGGAATATGAAGCCCAGGTTTTCATAACGGAAATGGCCGATTTCATTGGCACTCATATTCAGGACATTCTTGCCGTTGATATACACCCTTCCCTCAGTCGGGGTATCAATGGTTGAAATGTTGTTGATGAAAGTGGACTTGCCGGAACCTGAGGGACCCATGACGCCCATGAAATCTCCTTTATGGACCTGGATGGTAATGTCCTTCAGCGCTTCGGTCGGATATGTTGTATCCATGTTGTACACTTTCCTCAGGTGTCTTGTTTCAAGAATGACATCGTTTTTTTCACTCATACTCAGTATCTCCCTATTTACACAAAGATTTTAGCATACACTGAACTTCTGTTATTTGGAACTTTCATTCATTTTCTGAATCATCTGTTTTCATGCTCTTTCCGTTTTCACCTGCATCCGGGACAGGCAATCGTTGAAAAAGCGGATGATCCGGCCTGATTTTCACTTTGGGATGGGATTGATTCATGTTAAAATAAACGAAACAGAGCAAACAGTACATAAAAGAATTTGGAGGTAAAAAAAGTATGAGTTTTCCGAAAGGATTTTTATGGGGCGGCGCGACTGCTGCCAACCAGTATGAAGGCGGTTATCTTTCCGGCGGCAAGGGTCTTGCAGTAGCCGATACGCTGACCGGCGGCGATGGCATCCACGGTATTCCGAGAAAGTTCTCAATCGAGCTTGCCGACGGCACCAAGACGACCATCGGCGGCCGTGACGAAGTTCCAGCCGGCGCCAAGGCGTTCGTTGACCCGAATGTCTATTATCCCAGCCATGAAGCAACCGATTTCTATCATCACTGGAAGGAAGACATCGCCCTGTTTGCGGAAATGAACTGCAACGTCTTCCGTCTGTCCATCAACTGGACAAGAATCTTCCCGAACGGCGACGATGAAGTACCGAATGAAGAAGGCCTGAAGTTCTATGAGGACGTCTTCAACGAGTGCCATAAGTACAACATCGAACCGCTGGTCACCCTCTATCATTTCGACTGCCCGCTGCACCTTGCCAACGAATATGACGGCTGGGTCAGCAGGCACACCGTTGACGCGTTTGAAAAGTACTGCCGGACGGTCTTTACAAGGTACAAGGGACTGGTGAAATACTGGCTGACGATCAATGAAATCAACATCAACACCAACTTCATGATGAACGGCGTCCATGAGCACATCTCCAACCGGCAGAATGCCGAACAGTGCAGATGGCACCTGTTTGTCGGCTCCGCCCTGGCAGTGACAATCGGCCACGAAGTCGACCCGAACAACTTCATCGGCCTGATGATCGCCCATGGCGCAACCTATCCGTATTCCTGCAATCCGGAAGATGTCATGTGCGAAATCGAAACTGCCCACAGCCAGAAGTGGTTCTATGGCGACGTGCTGTGCCGTGGCTACTACCCTGCCTATAAGGTCAAGGAACTCGAAAGAGAAGGCATCGTCATCAAGAAGGAACCGGGCGATGACGAACTGCTGAAGAAGGGCGTTGTCGACTTCTATTCCTTCTCC
>JAFWCP010000354.1 GCA_017536845.1 Solobacterium sp.
GATTGAGGATGACTTCAAACAGTGTCACGAGGTGAACGATGGGACATTTTGTTACACAAGTAAGAATTAAAAAACTGAGGCATCTGCAGAATATTGATATTCAGCTGAATAAGAACAGAAGACAGCACCTTATTCTAACCGGTAAAAACGGGTCAGGAAAGACAACACTTATCGAAGCAATCAGATCCAATCTGGATGTTATCAATGGAATACAGTATATAAATTCTGAAATGGACAGCCTCAATACTGGCATAGACATCCAGTTATCCAACCAGTCTGATATTGATGCGGCCTTTTCCAGCGGCTCATTCATTACCGCCTGTTTTGGAAACAAACGTGCGTTGCAGGTTCAGGTTCCTGAAGGTGTTGAAAGAATAATTCCGGAAAAAACATACAGCATAAATGATAATCCTTCGGAAAAGCTATTGAAGTACATGGTTCATTTGAAAGCACAGCAGTCATTTGCGAACAATGAGAAACACGTCCAGACTTCACAGCTGATTCAAAACTGGTTTACGTTATTCGAAAACGCGTTGAAAAAACTGATGGATGACAGTACTGTGTGGCTCGAATTCAGCTTTCAGGACTACAATTTTATTATTCATCAGAATCATCGTGAACCATATGATTTTACTCAGCTTTCCGATGGTTATTCAGCTGCATTGCAGATAGTTGCAGATCTGCTTATGCGTATGGACAACAACTGTCTGAGAAAAAACACAAGTATAGATTTGAAAGAGGAGGGCATTGTTTTAATTGACGAAATTGAAACACATCTGCATCTCGAACTGCAGAAGACGATTATGCCATTTCTGACAGAAATGTTTCCGAATATCCAGTTCATTGTGACGACACATTCACCATTTGTAGTTATCAGTGTCTCGGATGCCGCCATTTTTGACCTGGAGAATCATACTTTTGTAAAGAACACATCGTCAGATTTCGGCTATGAAGGAGCTGTAAATGGCTGTTTTCCCAATCTGCAGTGTTTTGTTGATAATGTTGAAACGAAATGAGGCTGATACGATTGACGATCTCAGATAAAGAGGGTGCTTTATTCATAAGTGATTTTGGCGACGGAAACCGACTCTCCTATAAAAATGAAGACTGCTTTTCTTTTTCCATGTCTTGTTCGGATGTATGCTTTTTTACAGATGAAGGGGATAGTTTGCTGATTCGGCATACAGGCATAATAGACACCTTATCAGAAACTGTGTTTTTGACGGAAAGGCTGCCACCTTCCGGGCATTCTGAAGGGTAAAGCAGGCAGAAACACAGAATGATCTTGAAAGAGTGACAATCCCGGGTTATGTTGTTTTCATCCTTAAGTGCCGCATCTGATTTCCTGCTGCAGGAGAGGGATTGATTATATTGAACGTCTGGACCATGCTGGTTTTTCTGCACGTTCTGCTGTTTTTGAAGAATGATTGATGTTTACTGGATATATAGGCATCACTGTATTAAGGTGAAACAGATATTTTGAAAAACAAACACCGAGGATTCATTATGACTATGATGATTGAAACGCCCAAAATCAGTGAGATTCTGTATGAAGAGTTTATATTGGCGATGAATCTCTCAGCAGGTCAGCCTGCACAGGATATTCATGTTTCGGTATCCATGAATCTCCTGCATGATGGAAGAAAGCTTTCTGCCGATACATCTATTCGTTTGGCAAGGTATTCTGGTGTATCGGATCTGTACTTCATGAATCTGCAGAATGATATTGATCAAAGACGGATCTTTGGACAGGAAGAAAGGATGAAATGCAACAGTTGATAATGGGATCACAGTCCGGGAAAAAGACCGAGGACAGGAATCAATGCTTTCATACGGATGTTGTTGCCGGAGAAAAACTGAAACGTATGGCTGCAGATGTCCAAGCTCTTGAAACACGTGACTGTTTCACTTTCCTGCAGAAGTATATCAATGGGAAATCATATGGGAAGGTATGTATCCTGTATGGGTTAAGGCATACAGGTAAGACAACACTGCTTTTCCAGAGTATTGCTGCACTGATTGAAGCAGAAATGAAGAAAGCAGTTTATATCAGGATCAGAGCCACAGATACGATGGATAATCTCAACAAGGATATGCAGCTGCTGGATATGATGGGGTATCGGTATTATTTCATCGATGAGGTGACCTTGATGGAGGACTTCATTGATTCAGCATCATTGTTATCCGATATCCATGCCATGTCCGGCAGCAAGGTGATCCTTTCAGGAGCAGAATCACTGTGTTTTTGGTTTACGCTGAATAACGAACTTTATGACCGTGCATACACATTGCATACGACACATATTCCTTATCGTGAATATAGCCGTGTATTGGATATCCATGACATTGATACGTACATTCGTTACGGCGGAACAATGAAGGCATCCGGTTCTTGTACTGAAGAAGAGGTCTTTCGTGATGAAAAATCGGCAGAGAACTATATCAGAGAAGCCATATGCCGAAATATCCGACATTCCCTTGCATGCTGCCGGGAACGGAAAATGCATCATCTGTGCTCTCTTTATGAAACCGGTCAATTGAATGATGCTGGATTCCGCGTTATCGAAAACATGAACTATCGTTTTCTTCTGCATGTGCTGATGCACCGTCTTCAACCATGTGGCCATGCATCAGCAAAGGCATGCAGACAACCGCAATGTCAAGAAATACAAACGGATATCCTGATGCAGATAGACCAAAAAGCCATGATCCGTAAACTGATGGTAATGCTGGAGATGCGCATTCAGGAATGCCGGCAAGACACCATGACTGACATCCACATGAAGGAAATCAAAGGATATCTGAAAGCTATGGATCTGATCGTGGACTGTCCATCTGAGAGCATTGATGGCAGCAACGTACCGGAAGAATATGTCCTGTTTACTCAACTGGGTGTGCGTTACTGCCTGGTTCAGGCAATGGTACATGCACTTCTGAACGAACCTGTCTTCCAGGCTTTCAGCAAACAGGAAAAGAAACTTGCTGCTGATCGAATTCTTGAAGAGGTAAAAGGACAGATGCTGGCGGATATTGTCCTTCTTGAAACATCAGGCTGTTTACCAAAGGATGACAAAGCGTTCAGACTTTTTTTCAGCAAGGGTGAAACTGATATGGTCATTTATCATGCTGTAGAAGATGTCTGTGAAATCTATGAAATCAGACATGGTAACCGGATTGATAACGATGCGTATTATGCTCTGTAGGATGAAGAGCTGATTCAGGCAGTTGAAAAGAAGTATGGAACAGTCATAAGGAAATGCATTCTTTACCAAGGCGCGGAAGCGGATCTGGAAAATGGGGTAAGTTACAGGAATGTGGAAGAGTATCTCCGGCATATTCCCGATCTGCATTCTCCGACAGGATTTATTGGCAGGAAGAAACTTCCGCTGAATCATAATTGGCTGCTGCTGGTGTATACAATTCAGACATTGAACCAGGACATGTATTGTCTGAACGTAAGCAAAACAATCTTTCAAAATGTCTGCTATATCCTGACGTATGCCGGTGTCCCAATGGGATTCAGGTTTTCTGAAGGTACATATGGCCCATACAGCACGGAAGTGAAGCAGGCTGTCATGACTTTATCAAATGCAGATTACATAGCCGAAAACCAGGCTGGCAATATGATCGAGGTTGTTGTAAATCCATCATTCCGTCTGGACAAAACCCGGTTTGCGGAAGATGTACTGAATCAAACAGAGCGGGCAATTGATCTGATCGGGCGGATCAAGAATACGGAACATGCCGAAATGATTGCAGCAGTTTTGTTCAGCTACGAAGAACTGAAGGCTGACCATTCTGCTGTGAAGGATATTGAAGTGTTTGAACATGTCATGCAGTGGAAGAACAGTTGGAAACACAGCAAGGACGAAGAGGTTGCTGATGCGATTGTCGGTCTCAGCGGATTTGGCTGGATGAATCCTGTGTATACAGGACTCCTGCCGTATGACGATGATGTGTATTACTGATGATTCCGGTATCTCTGAAACAGTATTGACCGGAATGATAAGATCCGAAAACGGAAAGGAAAGCAGATGCAAAGGCACCATGAGTGCCGTTCGGGCAGATCATGATCCCTGTTTGTGATTGTGATTCGTGCTTTTTCCGACTCTTTCTTCCATGATGAAATGGCCTGTCATCAGTGGATCTCTGCTTCTTTTCATCACCTCTCTCATTCTGTATGAGGCATGGTGTTTCACAAGGAAAACAAGGATTGAAAGCACCCCTTAATCAAACTATAATTTATGGAGATTTGTATGCTTTTATGAGGCATCCTGCATGCCTTCCTGCTTCTGAAGAGCCGGCAGATATCTTCTTCGGCAGGGTAACAGGAAAGAATGGGTTTTCATACCCGTTTTTGCTGAAAGCAGCAAAGACAAAACTGCAGATTGCCGTATGAAGCAATACGGCGTGATCCAGGAATGGGGAGGTTCATGATGAAAAACTGGAAGATTCTGAGAAGGCAGGTCCTGAGCATGATGCTCACGCTTGCCATGCTGCTGGGAATGGCGCCCGGCATGATGAAGGCACATGCGGAAGAAAAGGCAGTCGGCCAATTAAAGATCCTGGCCCGCTACAATGATTCCATGCAGTTCTATGACGGCCATGTCTACCTGCTGTTTACATCCTATGAGGACGGTGTTGAGATCACGGTAGATGACCTCTATGCAGGCTATGACATCAACGACCGTTACTATGAAGACATTGCCAGAAGCATTTCCTATGGTTCCAACCACAACAAGGAAACAACGGCTGATGATTACTTCACCATTGACATGGATATGAATTCCGTCACCCTCAACCGCGGGGAAATCGTCACCATCGGCATGTATCGTGACTTTGACCTTTCCGTAGCCGAAGCAGCACTGGGCTGCATCAAGAACAGCACTCTTGTTACAACAGCGGCTGATTCTGTAGACATTGCCAAGACAACGATCATGGAAAACCTCTTCCATTATCTCAAGTACAACACCAAGGCTGATGAAACAGCATTGAGTGAAGCACTTGCCGAACTGCAGGAAAAGGGCATTGACGTCAACCTTCTGCTTGACGGCACAGTCAGCGGCGGTGTCTGCTTCAACCGGGAACTCTACAACCAGAAGCTCGAATGGGACCAGTATGAAAATGTTACCTTTGCCCTGGATATCACCCAGGAGCAGTTGGACAGAATGACTTCTGCCCTGCAGGGCAACCTGAACCAGTTCTCCATCCTGAAAAACAGCTGTGCTACCGTTGCCTTAA
>JAFWCP010000355.1 GCA_017536845.1 Solobacterium sp.
AGAACGGCAAGATGATCAAGGGCTGGTATGCCAACGATGCAGGCACTTACTACTATGACCTGATCACCGGTGCAATGCTCAAGGGCACCCACGTCATCAACGGTAAGACCTACACATTCGATCTGCTTACCGGTCTCCTGCAGTAATCTGCAAAGCAAACAGCCAGTCTGGTTTTACCGGACCGGCTGTTTTTCATAGATGAAAGGGCTCTGCCCAGAACAATCAGGCTGTCCCGCTCACCGATTCTGAGTGTTTCAGTAATCAAGGGTTGATCTGAATGCCATAGTCATTTCCATAGATGAGTGCGTGAATTTCTCTGAACGTACCGGTGAGCCGATATACCCGTGTACAATCGGAACTCTGAAAGTGGTCAGAAACTATTCTGAACACTATCTTGCAGGCGATGAAATTCCTTTTGCGCGTATGGGCGGTATCCTTTCTTTTGATCAGTATCTTGAAGGAATGACAGAATCGCAGCGTGATAAATTGCTGTATCTTTCCCAGGAGGCTTCCCGTCCGGAATACGTTCAGATAAAAGTGAATGGTGATATTGTCCCTGAGACAGGCAAGACATACTTTATCGGACTTTCTGAAAAGAACGATTCTGACGCCTTTGTGAACCGTATGATCCTGGGTGGATGACAAGGATCCATGCGCAAAGCGGACCTTTCGGGGACACAGGGTCTTGCTCTGCATAACATGACCGGCAAATGGGAAAGCATTGATGAAATCCTGCAGCTGGTCAGCCGTGAAAAGGAAAGACTCAGGGAGAATGCGGAAGCGTATCCCTTTGATATTGCATCATAAAACAGCCTCTCAGACTTTTTCTGAGAGGCTTTCAAATGTCATTTCCCATCGTTTTTTCAACGAAGCACAGCCGTTTATTCTGCCCATTCCAACGTATAGCTTTCTGCAGATACGTCCAGGCGGACTGTTTCACCAAACAGCATCGGATAGTTCTCATCGCCATGTCCGGCAGGAAAACCAAAGGCAACCGGGATATCAAGGTCTTCCAGGATTTCCCTGCATATCATATCAGCAACGCATTCAAACCGGCCGCCTCGCGAATTCCCGGAATAATCACCCGAATCCGCCGGTACATCTGTCCATTCCCCGAAGATGATGCCTTCCGCCCTTTCAAAGACTCCCATATGTTTCAGGACAGTGAGGAAACGATGAATATGCTGAAGATCCTCGTCAACATCCTCAAGGAAAATGATGTACGGCTGATCCATGCTGCTGTCATACGGAGTGCCCAGAACAGCGTTGAACGCAGACAGATTCCCGCCGATGAGAATTCCTTCGGCAGTACCCTCACGGCAGTAACTGCTGCTGTCGCAGCGGCAGGAAGGAATTTCCCCTTTCAGAAGCCTTCGTTCTGCTTCGGCACATGCCTCAGGAAGATCCGTGAACGCAGCGCTCTTGGAAGCATGGATCGAAGGAAGACCGGCAGTTGTCCATGCCGCATGATAAACAGAAATATCGCTGTATCCTATGATGAGCTTGCCGGCATTGGCAATCATGCTTAACGGCAGGATATCCATGACCTCGGAAGCGGCATACCCGCCGCGTACACAGAAGATGGCTTTCACTTCCGGATCTTCCAGAGCCCATGTGAGATCGTCAAGACAGTCCTGCAGGGTTCTGACTTCCTGGCATACGTGTTTTCCTTCAACCGGTTCATACCCCCCACTTCTTCAGGCCGTCCATCACGGCGTCAACCTGCTGTCTTTCCGGCAGAGCGGAAGGGGATATTACGGCGATGACATCTCCCTCGGAAAGAAACATCTCTTTGTTCTTCCCGGCATACTGCACATAGCCGGTAATCTCGCAGTTCGCTGTCGGCTCCGTGACCACGCTTTCTTCCTGTTCCGCGGCACAGCCTGAGCTGATCAGACATCCCATTAACATGATGGAACAGATGATTCTTGATGTTCGGATATTTTTCATTGCATGATACTTCCTGTATGCATATGATCCCTTCCTGAATGGTATCACATTTGCGGAGGTTTTCCTTCTGTAACATACCGGCATGCAGAAACGTTCAGCCATGACACGCTGACGGAGGAACTGGATCAATTGCATTGATCCTGCCTTTTCAGTTTTCACCGAATACAATCAGACTGTCACCCTCCCGGATGTTCAGAGTATCATTCAGCCCGGGGTTGAACACGTAATGACTTGGATCAGACATCCAGCCAAGGAAAATATATCCCTGGGCAAATGTCAGCTGGCGCAGTTCGGCAACCGTATATGTACCGCTGATCATCAGATTGCCTGCTTTCTTCATATACAGCTCATTGCCTTCATTTGATAACAGTTCCCGGAAGACTGCCCTTAACTCAGGGCTTTCTGCCAGCTGGGCCAGAAACAGTGATGACATATTGGAAGCAACAACAAAGTCGATATAGTCATCATCCGCGATCAGTGCTTCATTTTTTTCCTTGCGCATTTCAGCTGTGATGTTGTACCGCAGATGGTACTTGTTTCTCAGATCCCTGAGATTCAGAAGCAGGAAGATCGTATTCATATCCGCTTCTTCATCCTCCGCAATACCGCTGAGAAGGACGATGTGTTCAGCATCTTTGCAGAGATTCAGCAGATCTGTTTCTTTCCGTATATTCCCTTTTCGAAAACCTGCCTTCATATTGCGCCGGCTGCAGAGTGATACAATCTCTTCCTCCTGGTCACCATCATAATTGATCAGGGTAACTTTACTGACATTCTCCGGCAATTCCCGCAATACAGTCATCAGGGAAGCATTGCTGCCGAAGACATGAACGCCCGTTTCCTTTTCCGGTATGACATGATTACGGCTCAGATTCACCTCCACCGGTTTCCCGCCGACATATTTCGCCGCGTGCCTGTCTTCCGCAAAGACCAGAATTCTGTCCTGCTCCTGAAGATTCATGTCTGCGGGCGGATTTGTGATCATTTCATGATCCCGATAGATGCCGCACGGGACACCCCCGTCTATGCTGATAAGAAGCTCCTGAAAGCTGAGTCCTTCCTTATGTGCAAAATCAATCAGATACAATTCGGAATTCTGAAAGTTGAATATTTCCTTGAATACCTCTGACAGACCCGTCTGTGTAGAAGAATGTGCAATGATCTTGGCCAGCGTATCATTTGTCTGCAGGGTAGTGATATTGTGCTTTCTGGCGATGGATTCAGGGAATTTCTTTGTTTCTTTTGATATCATCGCATTCACCCTGACCTTGTTGGCCACGGTGCTGTGGATCAATGACGATACCGCCAGCAAGGTCTTAATAGTGCTGTTGTCATCCGTCGGGGCAATCAGAACTGTCCGGCTGGTATCCGGCGACAGACGTTCAATGGATTTTGGATTGAAGATATCCACCTTGCGGCAGATGATCGAAACATTTTTATCATGTGCCACATTGTCATTGATGTACTGTTCCAGTTCATCACGTTCCATGTCAGCACCGACGACAATCACACTCTTCTGTTCCCCAGCCGCCAGCACCAGCTGACGCAGAAGAGTATATTCACCGGGATAGAAACCAAGGACAATGGTATGCCCGTTTTCAAGGACACGGGAATTCCCTCTCCTGAGGTTCATGATCCTTTCTTCCATTCCTGTCGTCAGCAAACCTATGAGTACACTTGTGAATAATAATCCGCCAATGGCAATGACAGCCATGATGATGACATATCCTGGTGAACCATCTTCATACGAAGGCATCCAGCCATTGATAATGGTTGCAAAGCCCTCCCAGAAGACATCGAACGGAGTGAGTTCATCATTCAGTTTCCAAAGGATAATCAATCCGCACAAAAACGTTACAATCACAACAGAAACAAGCACCAGAATACGGATCAGTTCAAAGCTTCCCTTCGACATCCGGTTATCAA
>JAFWCP010000356.1 GCA_017536845.1 Solobacterium sp.
CTATTCCGCCGATGACATCAAGGACATCGGTGTCGGCGACCACGTCAAGGTCTACGGCAGCATCGAAAGCGATTCCTATTCCCATGACCTTGTCTGCTTCCCGGACAAGATCACCAAGTACGAAGTGACCATGCCGGTGGATACGGCCCCGCGCAAACGGATCGAATTCCACATGCATACGAACATGTCGGAAATGGACGGTGTCTGCGACATCAAGGACATCGTCAAATACGTCTGGAAGATCGGCCACGAAGGCATTGTCATCACCGACCATGCGGATGTGCAGGCCTTTGTCAAGGCCTTCAACACCGCCCAGTCGGTCAAAAAGGGCAGCGACCGGAAGTTCAAGGTCGGCCTTGGCTGTGAGATCAATCTCACCAACGACCGTCTGTGCATTGTGCGCAACCGGACCGATGACAGCCTGAAGGATGCAACCTATATCTGCTATGACCTTGAGACGACCGGCCTGTCGTGCTATTACGACCACATCATCGAATTCGGCGCCGTCAAGATGAAGGATCAGAACATCATCGACCGCATGCAGATGTTCATCAGGCCGCCGGAACCGATTCCCGGCAACATCACCGCCCTGACCAACATCACCAACAGCATGGTCGCCGATGCGAAGACCTTTGCCGAAGCGGCAGATGAAATCCTGGCCTTTATCGGCGATGGCGTCCTGGTGGCGCATAACGCGACCTTTGACTATTTCTGGCTCAATGAAGAACTGCGCCGCATCGGCCGGCCGCCGCTGACCAACCCGGTCATCGATACCCTGGATATGGCCAGGGCCGTCATCCGCGATCGCAGGGCCTACCGTCTGGGCAACATCTCCCGTTATTATAAAGTCAGCTACGACGAGGAAGTCGCCCACCGGGCCGACTACGATGCGGAAGCGCTGGCCGGCGTCTTTGTGATGATGATGCGGGACGCGGAAAACATGTATCATGTGAAAACTCTTCGCGACCTGCAGGATAAAACCCAGGATGACAGCATTTTCGACAAGGTCAGGCGCAGCCATGCCTGCGTCATTGCCCGCAACCATGACGGCATCCGCGACCTTTACCAGCTGATCAGCGAATCCAATACAAAGACCCTTGCCGTAACCGGCAAATCCTCCGGCAAGGAGGGCACCGATGTCGCCGCCGAGCCGCGCGTGCTGCGCTCCTCGCTGCAGAAGCATCGGAAAAACCTGCTCGTCGGTTCTGCCTGCTATAATTCCGACCTGTTTGAAATCGCCTGCAACGGCGACGATGAACGGCTGCGCAATACAATGCTGTTCTACGATTACATCGAGATCCAGCCGCTGGCCAATTATTCCACCTTCCTGGCCCTTGACAGCGTGCCTTCGCTCAACCGCCTGAAGGATGTGATCCGGCGGATCATCAGGATGGCCCAGAAGCTCAACAAGCCGGTGATTGCGGATTCGGACGCCCATTACTGTACGAAACAGGAAAAGATCTTCCGTGATGTCTACATCATGAGCCAGGGGGTCGGCGGCGTTTTCCACCCGCTCTATATCCGCGATGAAAACCTGCGTCACCGCACCGCCAATCCGGACCAGCACATCCGTTTTACGGATGAGATGAAAGAGGAATTCGCCTGGCTGGATGATCCTCAGCTGATTGAGGAGATCGTCATTGAAAATCCGAAAAAGCTGTTTGACATGATCGAAGAAGTCCGGCCCGTCCCGGCCGGCACCTTCCCGCCGACCATTGAAGGCTCCGACGACAAATTACGGGAAATCTGCCGCAATACGGCAAAGGAAATGTACGAGTTTGAAGGAAAGGTGCCGGAAATCGTCAGCGAACGGCTGGAATACGAACTCAACAACATCATCACCAACGGCTTCGGCGTGCATTATTACATCGCCCACCTGCTGGTGAAGAAATCCAATGAAGACGGCTATGTCGTCGGTTCGCGTGGTTCGGTCGGTTCTTCCTTTACCGCCACCATGGCCAAGATTACCGAAGTCAACCCGCTGCAGCCGCATTACCGCTGTCCGGCCTGCCGTTACAGCGAGTGGATCGACGACCCCGAAGTCAAGGCCGGCTTCGACCTGCCGGATAAGGCGTGCCCGCACTGCGGCACGATGATGAGAGGGGACGGCAACAACATCCCTTTCCAGACCTTCCTGGGCTTCAATGCCGACAAGACGCCTGATATCGACCTGAACTTCTCCAACGAATACCAGTGGCGGGCCCATGCCTTCATCAAGGAGGTCTTCGGCGCATCCCATGCGTTCCGGGCCGGGACAATCGGCACCGTCGCCGAAAAGACGGCGTACGGCTATGTCTCAGGCTATTGTGAGAAGATGGGCATTACCGACATGCGCAACCCGATGCGTGAATACCTGGCCGTGCACTGTCAGAACGTCAAGCGCACGACCGGCCAGCATCCCGGCGGCATCATCATCATCCCTGAACAGTACATCGCCGAGGATTTCACGCCGGTGCAGTATCCGGCAAACGATCCCAACTCGGCCTGGCTGACAACCCATTACGACTTCCACGACATCCATGACAATGTCCTGAAGTTTGATATCCTCGGCCATGTGGATCCGACTGCCATGCGGCTGCTGCAGAACATTGCTGAAAAGAAGCCGCTGGACATTCCCATGAACGATCCGGAAGCGCTCTCGCTGTTCTACAAGGATGACGCCCTGCGGGCGGATCCGCGTCGCTATAAAAAGGAAACCGGGGC
>JAFWCP010000357.1 GCA_017536845.1 Solobacterium sp.
CCAGGACGGAAAGCTTGAATCAAAGTCCCAGTTCGGGCTGGAATAAAACAAAAAGAGGCATCTGCCTCTTTTTAAACGAGTTTATCGGGATTGTAGCAGAAGTCGACAAGGTATCCACGAGATGCCTTGCAGTAGGTTAACGGTTCATTTCCCACGGTCATGACTTCTCTTGGGTATTCTGCTTTTCCGGCAAGGATGTCATCAACCAGGGAAAGCTCATCCAGCAGATACCCTTGATCCAGTGTGACCGGGGCCTGGCTGCGGTGGCCGGGATAGAGCTTCAGATCTTCCATGTCCTTTGCAAGGCCCAGAAGGCGAACAAGTTCTTTGCGGAATTCCGTCATGGACAGGGAATGGCTTAGCTGCAGCCAGAATCCGCCCGAACCGACGGAATCTCCCGAAAACAGCCTCTGCTTTGCCCAATCCAGGAAAACGACGGAACCGGGTGTATGCCCATAACAGTGAATGCTTTCAATGACCGTATTGCCAAGGTCAAAGGCCATACCGTCTGTTAAGGGAATATACGGCAGATTCTGCAGGCCGAAAGAAGCAAGCAGGAAGTCATCTTTGGAATCAAGATAAACCGGAACATTGTGCTCGGCAAACTTCCATATTCCTTTTCCGGCATGGTCGGGATGAGCATGGGTCAGAAGCACTCTTAACGGCAGATCGGTTGTTTCTGTGACCTGGTCATACAGGTCTTCGGCATTTTCCAGAGTATCCACCAGGACAGCTTCCTTTGAACCAAGGATGAGGTAGCTGTCCACATAGCCTTCTTCACTGAACTGGATCAGGTCTTCTTCAATGATGATTTTCCGACAGGATGTCATACGTAAACTCTCCTTTTCACTGCAACAGTATAGAATGATCCGGAAGCTTTCACAAATCAATTCTGCTTTAAAAAACTCTTTCTGATTCATGCGCATTTTGGTAAAATATGCACAGAAATGAGGTAAATATACAATGTATGCTTACAGAACATTTACGGTCGTAACAGATAATGGACCGTATATCACCAAACTGATCCTGCATGCTCCGACAGCGGTCAATGCCGCCCAGATTCAGAATGATACGTTCAATGTGTATGTGGAACGCAAGGACCCGGAGACCAAGGAAGTCTTCATGGCATCACGTGTCTGGCTGGGGCCGAAAATCTATCCGTCCCGCGGGTATCGGGAAGTAACTGCCGCATACCCCTGCGATGAGAACGGCAATAAACTTTTCACTTCAGAGTACATTGCTCTGGAAATGCCGTATGGACCTTTGTATCCCATCGGCTATGCCCAGGCGGCATTCCGCTCTTCCATGAATGAGTTTATTGAATGTGATTACCGCATCACCCAGGTAAAGGAAATCACTGCTGAAATCCCGATTGCCGGCTGGGTTTTTGACAAGTCGGAAGGCGACATCTGCCCGCAGCTGAAGGGCTGGGCCAACGATAAGTCACATGATAAGAAGATGCCTTTGGGGTATGGATACTTTACGCCTGACCGCAAGGAAAGCGAAAAGAACTTCCACCGCCTGGATTCCAGCTATGGTGATGAATGGGTTCATGAAATTCCTGAAAAGCTTCCGCTGGTTGTCTGGCTGCATGGTTTAGGAGAAGGCGGCAGTGATCCAACCGTTGCCTATACCGGCAACAAGGTGGTCAACCTGTCCTCCCCGGACATTCAGAATAAACTGGGTGGGGCAGCCTATATCCTGTGCCCGCAGGCCGATACCTTCTGGATGGATGACGGTTATAAGGACAAACCTCATTCCCATATCCATCTGACCAACAACAAGTCAAAGTATACCCGGGCTCTGAAAGCCTGCATTGATGAATTCATCGAACTGCATCCGGATATTGATACTGACAGGATCTATATAGGCGGCTGTTCTAACGGCGGTTTCATGACGATGCGGATGATCATCTCCTATCCTGACTTCTTTGCGGCGGCTTTCCCGACCTGTGAAGCTTACCGGACTTCGGATATCACCGAGGAAGACATCGCAAACCTCAAGCATCTTCCCATCTGGTTCACCAATGCCGAAGATGATCCGCTGGTACCGCCGGAGGGACTGTGCCTGGCAACGTACAGACGGCTCAAGGAAGCAGGCGCTGAAAATGTGCATGTTTCGCTGTTTGAGAAGATTGTTGACAGATCCGGCCTGTTCAAGAATGAAGCCGGTGAACCATACCGGTACAACGGCCACTTCTCCTGGGTCTATGTCTACAATGATTACTGTGAGTATGATCTTGATGGGACAAAGGTCATGATTGACAATCGTCCTGTCTCCCTGTTCCGCTGGCTGGGAAAACAGAAACGCAGATAACAGACAAAGGGATCCTCAGATGATCCCTTTCTTCATGATACGACCTTTGCTTTTCAAAAAAACAGGGTGTCATGCGATGCATGACGCCCTGTCTGCCTGATCAGCTTATTTATTGTCTTCTGTGACTGCCTTGGCAGCGGTTCTGCCGGAGACAAAGATTTCAACAATCGCGTTGCCGCCCAGACGGTTGCCGCCGTGGATGCCGCCTGTGACTTCACCGGCCGCATAGAGGCCTTCGATGACGTTGCCGTCCTTGTCGAGGACATGACGGTTGACGTCAACCTTCAGACCGCCCATGGTGTGGTGGGTGGACGGAGCCATCAGACGTACTCTGAGAGGAACACCGTCAAGAACGTATGTATCTGCAATGTACTTGCCGTTTTCGTCCTTGTCGCAGTTGCCGATTGTACGGTTGGCATTGGTCTTCTTGACATCGGGATATTCATCAATGGCTGCACCGGCGATGACGGCTGCGTCATAATCTTCGATCGTCTTTCTGACAACTTCCGGATCCGCTGAGACGCCGATCGTCTTGAAGAGGTCGCCGAGCTGGTCGATGGTGACGGTCCAGTATCTGCCTTCAAAGTCTTCATCCAGCAGCTGGGTGGGAGCCGGCATCATCTGTTCCTTGTTGTAGATTTCCACAAAGACGCCCTTGGTGCCGTTGACTTCCATGCCGTTTTTGAATTCAGCCAGGGAGAGAACGTCACGTTCGGATGTTTCATCAACGAATCTCTTGCCGGTTTCCGGATTGATCCAGACTGCGTAGTTGCCGGCGCCGAAGGCCAGGTTGCCGTTGTCAACCCAGGAGATCGGCATCAGCTGGGTGAAGTTCATGCCGGTTGTATCAGCACCGATTTCTTCTGCCATCTCGATACCATCGCCGACCAGTGAAGATCTGTTGGTGGTCTTGGTGTTCTTGGTCAGGTATTCTGTGCTCCAGTATTCGTTGTATTCGATGACTTTATTGATGTTTGCCGCAAAGCCGCCGGTTGCCAGGATGACGCCCTTTGTCGCATTGGCGGTAACTTCGGTGCCGTCGAACATTGTGGCCTTGACGCCGGTGACTCTGCCGTCAGTGACGATCAGGGATTCTGCCTTTGTCCTGGTCATGATCTTGTTGTCCTTGGCTGTCGCGCTGGTGTTGAGCAGGGTGTTGCGCGGTGCCATGAAGTAGGTGCCCCATCTGCCCGGATAGTCAACGCCGTCGATGGTCGCGCCGATGAATTCGTTTTCTCTGTACCAGAGAGCACCGATCAGAGTCGGCTGGGTGTCTTCAATGAAGGTGGAACCCTGTTCTTCGAGCCAGGGCTTGAGTTCCTGACCATCCTTGATGAAGGAACTGACGAGGTCATAATCGCCATACATCCATTCGGACATGTCAGCAGTCGGACGCAGGCCGCCATAGTAGGTCTGGAAAATATGCAGGTTGACAGTGGAGAAGAGCGTCAGGTCATTTGCGCCGGCCGCAATCTTCGGTTCAGCCCAGGCCTTGTACGCCTTGATTTCTTCCTTCAGAGCCTTCAGAGTATCCAGATATTCAGCATGAACGCCGTGTTTGGAAAGTTCAGCGGTATCACCGGCAACGAATTCATGATCCTTATAATAGTCTTCGTCAAAAGGTTCTTCGTTCCAGTTAAGGATGATGTTCAGCTCATCCAGAGTATTCTTGTTCTGCTTGACCTTGTTGTATTCCTTGCCGTCAAAGCCGATGCCGGTTTCAGCATCAGGGTTTTCCGGATCCCAGACAAGGTAAGGCATGACGGACTGGTACTGACCGCCGGACACCAGGGTGTTGCCGCCGATTTCCGCGTTTTCTTCAATGACCAGAACCGTGTTGCCGTCCTGAGCAGCCTGAGCTGCCGCTGCCATACCGGCACCGCCGGCACCGACAACGACAACATCGTATGTTTCTTTGATCGGATCACCAGCCTTGATTTCGACGGTATTGGACTTGAATGCCGCAAGATCCGTGACGCCGGCAGCTTCGGCTGCTGCGTTGACAGCAGATCTCAGGGCACCGGAAGAGAAGGTCGCACCGGAAACGTTGTCAACGCCTGTGCCGTTGGCTTCAATCATGAGATCCGGCAGAATGTCAAACGCGATATCGCCGACATGAGCTGTTTCCTGGCTGGCTGTGACTTCGATCTTTTCCATCTTGTCTTCGCTGAAGGTGACGGAAACTTCAACGGGTCCGTTGTAGCCGTTGCCTGTGCCTGTATAGGTACCGGCTGTGAATTTCAGTGTGCCGTCGCTTTCAACGACTTTGCCGGCTGCCTTGTCCAGCGCTTCGTTTACGGCCTGGATGATGGCATTGGATGTTTCGGTGGAACCGGAGACAGAGTCGATGCCTTCGGTTGTGCCGGCTTCCTTAATGGCGGCAGGCATGGATTCAAACGGATCATCAAAGTCGAAGTCTTCTTCAACAATCTTGATATCCTCGATCGCGCTGGCGCTGACGGTAACTTCAACGGTTACCTTGTGGCCCAGAGCATCGGACATGCCTGTACCTGTATAGGTACCCGGAGTGTAAATGCCAGCTTCCGACGCAGCGGAAGAGGCGCTGGCGGCAGGTGCAGAAGCATCCGAGCATGCCGCAAGGCTGAGCACCATAAAGGCGCTCAGCAGAGAACTGCATAACTTCTTGTTCATTTATATCCCTCCTGAATGTGGTAAAATTATACAACACAAACAGTCAGAAAAAACATAAAGTGTCATTCATAACAAGAATGAAGGGGGCATACAATATGGCAAGAATGTCGATTACGGAAATGCCATTGGCAAAGGTCTATCCTCTGCTGGTAAGCAAGGCGGAAAAGAAGGGAAGGACCAGGCAGGAAGTGGATGCCCTGACATCCTGGCTGCTGGGCTATACAGAACAGGAAATTGAAGACTGTCTGCACAGTGACATCAGTTATGGTGAATTCTTTACAAAGGGAACATACAACCCCAAAGGGGAAAAGGTCAACGGCACCATCTGCGGTGTCCGTGTAGAGCAGGTTGAAGATGACACCATGCGCCATATCCGCCAGCTGGACAAGATGGTGGATGAACTGGCCAGAGGGAAAGCCGTGGAAAAGATCCTGCGCTCTGGTGATGAACCGGCCAATGTGGATGAGTACATTGCCGCCTGCCCGGAAGAACAAAGGGAAAAACTGGTGCAGGTCAGAAAGGCCATACGTGAAGTACTGCCGAATGCGGATGAGGTGATCTCCTATGGCATGCCCACCTACCGTGAAAAACACAATCTCATTCATTTTGCGGCGATGAAAAAGCATATCGGCATCTATCCCGGCGACAAGGCAACCGTGTTCTTTGCGGAGAAACTGCAGCCGTATACGGTAAGCAAGGGCACCATCCGTATACCATGGAACAGGGAACTTCCCCTGGATCTGATTCAGGAGATTGCATTATGGTGCAAGGAGAACAGCTGATGGAAGAACTGCTCTACAGGCCGC
>JAFWCP010000358.1 GCA_017536845.1 Solobacterium sp.
ACCAGATAAACAATGGAAACAAATGAGTGAAGGGATTCGTTGCTGCTGAAAGGCAATGAGCAACAACATAGAAGGAGGCGGTTAACGTGTGTTACGGAATTCAGTGCATGATTGAAAATGCCAATAAGGCTGTTCTGAAAGCGCAGGAAGCAAAGTTCAAGGCAGAAAGGAAAGCCGAACTGAAGTCTCAGCAAAGAAATCTGGTAAAAAGTCTTTATGACGCAAAACTTCCAACGCCGCAAATGGCAGATATTTACGCGAACACTTACCACTGCGCTCCGTCCACTGCTGAAAAGCATGTACACCGAATTCTGAAGAACCTCCGCGCAGAACAGTCAATCTGACGGTAACGTGTTGCCAGTAAACTTGTACCTTTGATATCTGTTTTTCCGACAAGACAGCATTCAGGGCCGGCATTTGCCGGCCCCGATTCAGTTCACAAACATCACTCTTATGAAAGAAGATCATCAGAGCTCTTCAGAACACCATGTACTGCCTTTCCTTATGGGCAGCCTGTGCCCGTAATCCTGAATCCAGCTGTTCCCTTTTGCTGATGCTGATCATCAGAATACAGCACTGCACAGAAAACTGCAGCCAATCCTTCAAGGAAAACTCACCTTTCTTCCATCCGTTTCAGCATGGCTGTATCTGCTGGCGTCTGATACAAGGAAAGCATGATCCTGTCATGATGATGCCAATGCCATCCTTTCCATCCGGCAGGCATGTTTTCCTGTCTCCCTGTCATACCATACCCCCACCAGCATGACATCACCCTGATACCCTTTCTTCTGAAGAAGCCCGGCATACGCTTCTTCCAAATGGGCGATTGCATTCTCTGAAGGTCCGCCTTCCCGCATTTCCACCAGCGCAGGCAATACACCGCTGTCTTTCCGTGGCCTTAGCAACACAGCCGCCAGGCCTTCAGCGGATGCCAGTTTCTCCCAGGCAATATAACTCCCGTCTTCTGAGTTGCAGAACGCTGTCGTAATCGCCACCCGGAGTATGCCTGCGTCACTGTACCGGCCTTTTGAATATCGGCTGTGAATCAGTTCAAAAACTGCTGATACGGTTTCTTCATCCATCTCTGCTATGGCTTCCAGCACGGCATCACTGCGTTCCACCATGTAACGATAAGGGCTGTGCAGCTGGCCTAATGCCTTCACAAAATACCGGCGGACTTCATAGTTTGGAATCGAAACAGTATGTGAAGCCCGATCATATGCCAGACAGCCAAGATGCGTCAGAAGGTTCAGGACATCATCTGTTGTATTGATCCGGGCAATGTCATAGTTGAAAACATCCCTGTATACTTCCGTACGGCCCGTGTTCATCAGATCTTCCACGGCATCTTTCATCCTGTATACATCAAGGAACAGGTACTTTTCCAGAACTTTCACTGATGCATCTGCTTCCCAATGACATGCAAATGTCCCTGTTTCCGCTGCCTGCAGCACGGAATACGGGCAGTAGACAGTGCCCAGACGCCGCATGGGGTATCCCTGATACCAGAGTTTCATTTCTTTCATGTCCACATGGTATTTCCGGCAGATTTCTTCCACTTCCGCTTCCGTAAAACCCAGATACTCCTCCTTCAGATTCTGCCATACCATGGTGTATTCATGATAGTCAGACAGCCCCGATTCCGTATTCATCCGCATCGGCGGCAGCAGGCCGGTCATGAAGGCCCCATCAAGGAAATGTGCCGTCAGGCTGGTTCGTGAAAGCAGACGCAGGAAACAGAAGTAATGCCACCGCAGATCAGGATCATCCTTGCCATGGTGAAAAACCAGGTCCATATCATCAATGATGATGATAAACCTTCGGCCAGTCTGGTCCGCCACCCGGCAGAGATATTCAGGCAGATCATCATCCCGGCCGGGAACCACGGAAGGATACTCTTTGGCAAGATCCTCCTGCACCGCCCGGCAGATGTTATGCACAACAGGCTCACCGGCAATATGGTCTGCCGTGATGAAATCCTGCATGCGCAGAAAAAGGACCGGATGGCTGTTCAGATGTTCCCGATATTCCGGATCCTTTTCCGCTGAAAGCCCGGCAAACAGATCTTTCGAATCACAGCCTGCAGAGTAATAGGCGGCAAGCATTTCACATGCCGTTGTCCTGCCGAAACGATGCGGCCTTGTCAGAACAACCTGGTCCTGTGTACTGAACAGAACGGAATTCATGTAGGTGACCAATGCTGTCTTATCGACATACCTGCCGCTCTGGATCAATGTTCTGAAATACTCGTTATCGGGATTGACGTATCTTCCCATATGGATTCCTCTTCTTTCCGGCATTCACTGCCATAAGATGATTTTCCTGCTCTTCGGGAAGTTTTCAATATCAATTTGCAAGAAAAAAGGATGACCTGATTCAGATCATCCTTTGCTCTGCTATTCGACGTAGATGCCGGTTTCTTCATCGAAGTGGTGCTGCACACCATCGATTTCAACCCAGCCCTTTACCATGCCGCCAAGCACCGGGTCATAGTAATACTCGTTGCCCGCCTGGGCAGGATAGAGTGCCACCTGGTCGCCTTCCACGGTATACCAGCCTTTGATCATCCGGCCGTAGGCATCATATCTGACCCACTTGCCGGTCGCGCTTTCTTCCCCGTTGATCTCATAAGGCATCCAGACTTCCTTGTTGGCAGCCGCTGCACCGCCGCTGTCCGCATCCAGCCAGTACCAGGCATCGGTTGCCGGGTCATAGATTTCACGGCCGCGGTTGACGCCGTCCGCCCAGACACCGTTCGGATCGTTTTCCGTACCCTGGATTTCACCGTTTTCATACCAGTACCTGCGGCCGCCGCTTTCGACAAACACGCAGTCAAGGCTGTTGTGGGTGACATCCACCTGCAGGGTCGTGCTCACCACGGTGCCGTTGCTGTTGGTGACAAAGACACGGATTTCACAGCTTCCCATGCCCTTGGCGATGACCGTGCCGTCTTTGACTTCCGCAACTTCTGCGTCGGAGCTGCTTGTCTCATACGCTCTTTCATCCGGCAGGATCACCGGGTTCAGGTCATATCTTTCGCCGACGCCAAGATCAATGTGGTCGGTTTCCAGCGAAATGCTTTCCGCATCTCTGCGCGAACCCCAGACCGCATACAGGTCCGTATCCTCATTGAAGACGGCAAAGCAGATGTCGCTCTTGGTGATGGCAGCTTCGCCGCCCTCTTCATAGCTCCAGCCAAGCAGTTCCTTCGTCGGATCATCGCTGAAGGCATCCACAACGTAAGCATATTCATACCCGCGCGGGGATTTCGATTCCAGCGTATCCACCTGTTCGCCATTGTTCTTGAGATATCCTTCCGAAGTATGGAAGGTCAGCCTGACCGTTTCCACATAGCGGGCATAGAAATCAAGATCCGAATTGACAATATAGGAAGCCAGGCCGGAATAGGAAACTTCCGGAATCTGCGACTGCTCGCTCAAAGCCCAGCCGGCAAAGGCAAGGTCGGGATTGGTCGCCACCGGCAGGATCCGGATGCCGACGGCCGACCCGTCCGCCACATTCCACGTTCCTGCTTCCAGCTGCCGGTTGGCATACAGGGAGCCGCCCGAAGCATGGAAGGTGACGGTATGGATATCGCCGTAGATGGCATATAAGGTCATGTCACCGCTTGGTACATAGGCCCATAATTCCGCGTCGGAAGAGATGATCGGGTCGCCGCCCGGTTCCAGCGCAAAGCCGGCACACTTATAGCCTTCCTGAGCTGCCGACGGCATATTGGGCCAGGCCAGAGCATTGCCTAAAGCATAATCCTTGGCAACTCTGACCTTTACCTGGCCGGTGCCGTTCATGAACTGCCCATCACCGACATCGAAAATGATCTGGTTTCCGTCCGCCCAGACCGCGTAGAGCGTCTTGGACGTATCCATGACCACCTCATTGTACGTATCGGTCGGGATGACGTTGGGATTGCTGCGGGAAGAAGACCAGCCGACAAAGGCATACTTATCATCAGGATATGCCAGGGTATGGCTGCGCCGGGGATAGCGGTAGCCCGTCTCTCCTTCCTTCAGGGTATATTTCTCACGGAATACGGTCGTACCTTCTTTATCACAGTAGCCGCCGTTCATATTGAATTTCACGATGATTTCGTTATCATTGCCGTGCCGTAAACGCAGACCGACGCCGACACCGACAGCCGCCAGCAGGGCAAGGCCTGTAACGACAACAGATTTTCTCAGTTTTCTCATGTCAGTCCTCCGGCCTTTATTATACGTTGAAATAAAGGAATTTTGTCCACAACATGCCGGACTGCCGTCAAAAACCCCTTTTATAAGCAATGAACATGAATGAGTGCATGCTTTCCCGCACGAATTGCAGATCACAGGATTGCATTTTTGTCTCATTGAGTATAAGATTTATATGCATCTTAGTATGCGTCCTTTCTTGAAGTGGAGTCCTGCATCAGCTCCACTTTTATTTTGTCCCTGAATGGTGCTGAGACAATGGTATAATTGTTGTTGATTTAAAGGAGATACCCCGCGATGAAACTACTCAAACAATTCGGCATCATCCTGCTTGTGACATGTGTCGGTGAAATCATCCACAGCCTGCTGCCTCTGCCCATCCCCGGCAGCATCTACGGCCTGGTGCTGATGTTCGTCCTGCTGTGCACGAAGGTCATCAAGCTCGAACACGTCCGCTCGGCAGCCGGTTTCCTGATTGAAATCATGCCGGTCATGTTCATTCCCGCCGCTGTCGGCCTCATTGATTCCTGGGATCAGCTGCAGCCCATCCTGATCCCGACCGTCGTCATTGTCCTCTCGTCCACCGTGATCGTCATGGTGCTGACCGGCCTGACCGCCCAGTTCATCATCAAAAAGGAGGGCGCAAAATGAACAACATTGCTGCTGCTTCGGCATCTTTCGGCGTTGCCGTCAGCCTGCTGGCCTACTATGCCGGCACCCTGCTGAAAAAGAAATTCAATTCCGGCCTGGTCAACCCGCTGTTAATCGCCATTGTCCTGACAGTGATCTTCCTCAAGCTCACCGGCATCGAATATACGACCTACAACGGCACGGCAAAGAACCTGTCCTGGTTCCTGACCCCGGCCACCGTTTCCCTGGCCATCCCGTTATATGTCCAGATTGACCGGCTGAAGAAGAATATCAAGGCCATCATGATTTCCATCCTGGCCGGCTCCATTACGAGTTTCCTGTGCGTCTTCGTCATGGCATTGTTCTTCCATCTTGACCATGCCCAGTACGTCACCTTCCTGCCCAAGTCCATCACCACCGCCATCGGCATGAGCATTTCCGAAGAACTCGGCGGCATTGTCCCGATCACCGTTGTGGCCATCATCGTCACCGGCATCTTCGGCAATATCATCGGCGAAGGCGTCCTGAAGCTGTTCCGGATTACCGACCCGGTCGCCAAAGGCCTTGCCATGAGCACCAGCGCCCATGCCATCGGCACTTCCAAAGCCATGGAAATGGGCGAAACCGAAGGCGCGATGTCTTCCCTGGCCATTGTCGTTGCCGGCATCATCGCCGTTGTCGGTGCCTCCCTGTTTGCAGGTTTCATCTGATCCATAAAGACAAAGACGGGAAGCCGCATCGGGCCTCCCGTCTTTTTTATGACTCTTTTTTGCCACGGCTTTCAGGATCTCTGCATGACTTCCTGGATAAAGGCAGACAGTTCTCTGCACACGGTATCCAGCGAGATCTCCAGAGCGTAGTGGCCGGCGTCCTTTAACAGAACGCACCTTGCCGCAGCAGAATCCTTCTGAAACAGTTCCAGTGCCCTTTCCCCGTCAATCTGGGCATCCCGGTCGCTTTCAAACACAAGCAGCGGGACATCCTTCAGAAGCTTCCGGTATTTCCCGGCATCCTGATACGTATTCTGCTCATCCCGGGCAAGGTCGATCTGCACCTCGTCAAACCCCCGCCTTTGCGCATAGTAGATATCCAGCGTATACGTATCCGGCGAAACCGCCGTAAACTTCCGGTTGCCCTGGGCATAGCGGGCAAACAATGCGGCCGGCTGGTATTTCTTGCTGAAGGAGGAGAGGGTTTCTTCATCCGGTTCTTTTTCCAGTTCCATGAAATCCTTATTCAGCAAGGTTTCCTCATATATTGTCTGGTTCTGGATGATGATGCCCTGCACCAGTTCCTTATGCCTTTTCAGCATCCGCAGAGCCACCGAAGCCCCGCAGTCAAACCCATACAGGAAGCACTTCTTCACATTCAGGCGTTCCAGGCACTTCACTATAATCTCTTCAAAATGGTCCAGGGAATATACGAACTCCTCCCTGGCCGGCAGGTCCGACTGCCCAAAGCCGGGAAAATCAAAGGCAATGACATGGTACTGCTCCCTGAGCCTGTCCATCAGCCCGGCAAACATATGCGATGAGGAAGGAAACCCATGCAGCAATACCAGCACCGGCTGATTCTTTTCCCCCGCCTCACGGTAGAAGACGTGGGCATCGGATACAAGGATAAAGTCGTAGATCATGCTTCCCTCCTGTTTCTGAGAAGGGCGACGGCACTCATCACGACCGGCACAAGCATGATGCCCATGCCAAGCAGGGCCACCGAGCGGGCGCCGAAGGCATCCATCATGGAGCCTGAATACAGCAGTGCGACAACCCCGGCAAAGGAGCCGAACATGGCATCACACATGGCGTGGGCGGTATTCTTCAAAGAGCCGGAAACACTTGCTTCGGTCATCTGCCGGTAAGTCGGCATCAGGATGCCGTAGGAGATATTGTTCAATACGGTGCCGAGGATGATCATCACCGGTGAAACCGCCAGATATGTCAAAGTCACCATGCCCAGCTCAAACACTGTCGCCAGCAGCAGCCTGACATAGGCGGGAATCTTATACAGCCTGCCGGTCATGAAGATCAGCACCGCCTGCAGCATGACGCCGATAAACGCATCGATGCCAAGCACCGAAACATCACCGCCGACCGACTGGAGGATGACGATCTTCAGGTTGTTGATGGGAGAAGATGCCAGCCCGCAGAGAAACAGCAGCGCAACAAGGAACACATACGGTCTGATCTTCAGCAGGTCCCTGGGCGATCCCGGCGTCGCCGTTGTCCTTACACCCCGGCCGGCATTTTCGGGGATGATGAAGGCAGCCGCCAGCACGCAGGCAAAGCAGATCACTGCCGCAATCGGGATGAGATGGTAGCCGACCCGGTTGATCAGCTGACCAAGGCCCAGCATCATCACCGCATAGCCCACCGAGCCAAGCGACCTGGCCCGGCCGAAGACGGCCGCGTTGCGGTTGAAGCCTTTTAACATCCAGGCATCCAGGTTGGAGCCAAGGGGCGAACCCAGAAAGCCATAGACCGGATACAGGCAGGCTGCCAGCATGACATTCTTATCCGCCAGGAAGAAGATAAGCATTGCCACGGCAAACGCTGCCATGTATTCGGGAATGAAGATCTTCCGGTTGGAACCGGCCCTGTCACAGCGGCCGCCCCAGAAAAACGATCCGATAAACGAGCTGAGCATGAACACGGCCAGCACAATTGACAGCGTGCCCGAAGAAAGCCCGCAGGCAAGCAGGTAGGTTGTGATAAAACCGACAAACGACGCAAAATACGCCCAGTACATACCGACGATAAAGCTGTAGCCAAAAAAAGTCTTTCCCGAAATTTCTTCCTTCATGATTCCTGTACCTCTCGTATTATTTTACAGGAAAAAGAGAGTTTTCTTCAATGGATAAACCTTCTTCAGCCCGAACGGCATTTCCGATACACAACCGGCAGAAAAGCATATATACTTTTGGTGCGGGAGGGGCAAAAACAACGGCCGACGGAGAAGAACAGCCGGTTTCCCGGTCACACGCTGCCGGCGAGCTTTTCTTTTCGGCTGATGACCCCCGGAAAATCCGGGGACAACACGAGTCAGCCCCGCCCTCAGAAAAAGATTACGAAACAGTGCCGCCATGCGCCTGCAGAAGACATCTCTGCCATGGCGTCTGACGGCTGCTGTCAGGTTTATGAAGCAAAAGCATCAGGACGGCCTGATGCCCTACAATACTGCAGTGGCAGAGAAAGGAAAAAGGCTATGAAACGAAAAAGAAAAGGCATCATCCTGGCCGGAGGCACCGGTTCCCGCCTGTTCCCGATGACCAAAGCCGTATCCAAGCAGCTGCTGCCGGTCTATGACAAACCGATGATCTACTATCCCCTCAGCACATTGATGCTGGGCGGGATCCGGGAAATCCTGATCATCACGACGCCCCATGACCTGCCGCTGTTTCAGACCCTGCTGGGTGATGGCTCCGCCATCGGCCTGTCCCTGACCTACCTCGCCCAGGAAAAGCCGCGCGGCCTGGCGGATGCGTTTATCCTCGGGGCGGATTTCATCGGCCATGACAATGTCTGCCTGATCCTGGGCGACAACATCTTCTACGGGCCCGGCCTGACATCCTACATGCATGAAGCCATGCGGGTGACTGACGGCGCCGTCATCTTCGGCTACATGGTCAAGGATCCCCGCTCCTTCGGGGTCGTCGAGTTTGACGAAAACGGCAAGGTGCTTTCCATTGAGGAAAAGCCGCAGAACCCCAAATCCAGCTACGCTGTCCCGGGCCTGTACTTCTACGACAATGACGTCGTGGAAATTGCCCGCAACGTAAAGCCTTCCCCGCGGGGAGAGCTGGAAATCACTTCCGTCAACAATGCCTACCTCGAACAGGGAAGGCTGCATATCACCCTGCTGGGACGGGGCATGGCCTGGCTGGATACCGGCACGCCCCAGGGCATCCTCAAGGCGAGCGAATTTGTCGAAGCCGTCCAGCAGACCCAGGGTTTCTACATCTCCTGCATCGAGGAAATCGCCTGGCGCAGGAACTTCATCACAACCGCACAATTAAGGGAAATCGGCCTGTCGCTGTCCGCGACCGACTATGGCCGTTATCTGTTATCACTGGCAAAAGGAGAATAAACATATGAACATCATCGTTACCGGCGGTGCCGGCTTCATCGGCTCCAACTTCATCTACTACATGCTGGAAAAGCATCCCGAAGATACCATCATCTGCATCGACAAGCTGACCTATGCAGGCAACCTTTCCACCCTGCAGCCCATCCTGAAGGACATCCACTTCTACAAGGATGACATCACCGATGCCGAAGCGATGGAAGCAGTCTTCCGGAAAGAACAGCCTGACATCGTCGTCAACTTCGCGGCCGAAAGCCATGTCGACCGCTCCATTGAAGATCCCGGCATTTTCCTGAAGACCAATATCCTGGGCACCCAGGTGCTGATGGACCTTTCCAGGAAGTACAGCGTCAGACGGTATCACCAGGTATCCACCGATGAAGTCTACGGCGACCTGCCTTTAGACAGGAAGGACCTCTTCTTTACCGAGAGCACGCCGATCCATACAAGCTCCCCCTACTCCGCTTCCAAGGCATCCGCTGACCTGCTCGTGCTGGCCTACCACAGGACGTACGGTCTGCCGGTCACGATCAGCCGCTGTTCCAACAACTACGGGCCTTACCACTTCCCGGAGAAGCTGATCCCGTTAATGATCCTGCGGGCGCTGGATGACAAACCACTGCCGGTCTATGGCCAGGGCATCAACGTCCGTGACTGGCTGTATGTCAAGGACCACTGCCGGGCGATTGACCTGATCATCCGCAATGGCAGGGTCGGCGAAGTCTACAACGTCGGCGGCCACAATGAAATGGCCAACATCGACATCGTAAAGCTCATTCTCAAAAAGCTCGGCAAGCCGGAATCCCTGATCACCTATGTCACCGACCGCAAAGGCCATGACCTGCGCTATGCCATCGACCCGCAGAAGATCCATGACGAGCTGGGCTGGCTGCCGGAGACGAAGTTCGCGGACGGCATTGACCTGACCATCGACTGGTACCTCACCCACAAAGACTGGTGGGAACCGATCCTTTCCGGCGAGTACCAGAACTACTACGAAAAGATGTACGGCAACAGATAAACACCTTCCGGGAGGCACAGCCTCCCTTTTCTGATGCAAAATCAGCCATTTCATGAAAATTGTTTCAGCTATATCCATGATTTTTACATGTTTCTTCCATGAAAGCGTTGTTTCGTCATTCCTGACCACGTAAATTTTCGGTATAATGCACAGGATTCACGTTCAAAGGAGTATGAATATGCGAAACGCAGAAGTAATTGTATTCGTCATCTATCTGATCTTCATGATCGCCATCGGTGTGTACTTCTTCCTCAAGAACAAAAACACCGGTGAAAAAGGATTCTTCCTGGGCGGCCGGCAGATGGGCCCGTGGGTTTCTGCCCTGTCCGCCGGCGCTTCCGACATGAGCGCCTGGGTGCTGATGGGCCTGCCGGCCTCCGTCTACGCGTTAGGCATCGGCCAGGTATGGATCGCCGTCGGCCTGGCCATCGGCTATACGCTGAGCTGGATTTATGAAGCGCCTCGCCTCAGGCAGTTTTCGATCAAGGCGGATGATTCAATTACGATCCCCCAGTATCTGACCAACCGGTTCCGTTCGAAATCCAAGGCCCTCCAGATCATCTGCGCGGTGATCTTCTTAGTTGCCTATACGATCTATGCCGCCTCAAGCATCAAGGCGTGCGGCACGCTGTTCAATACCGTCATCGGCATCAACGCGACAACCGCCATGTATCTGGCAGCTGCCATCATCATCAGCTATACCTTCCTGGGCGGCTTCTCCGCGGTCTGCTGGACAGACTTCTTCCAGGGCATGCTGATGCTGGGAGCGCTGTTCCTGGCGCCGATCTTTGCTTCCTTCCTGTTAGGCGATGCCGCTTCTTCGGCTGCCGCCATTGCTGCGGAAACGCCGCATTTCTGGAACCCGCTTGCCTCCTGGCAGGATATCCTGTCCGGCCTGGGATGGGGCATCGGCTACTTCGGCATGCCGCACATCATCATCCGCTTCATGTCGGTTGAATCGCAGAAATCGCTGAAGAAATCCGCGAAGATCGGCATCACCTGGACGGTGCTGATCCTGTTCTTCTCGGTGCTCGTTGCCGTCATCGGCAGAATGTTCCTTGGCTATGACCAGGAAATTGCCGACAATTCCCTCGTCTTTATCACCATGGTCAGAAGGATCTTCCCGGCGCTTGTCTCCGGCATCCTGCTTTCGGCCATCCTGGCAGCGTCCATGTCAACCGCCGACAGCCAGCTGCTGGCAGCTGCCTCGGCCTTTGCCTCTGACGTCTATAAACCCATCATCCGCAAGGAAAAGGCAGATGACAGGGAAATGCTGTGGGCATCCAGAGCCGTTGTCCTTGCCATTTCCGTCATTGCCCTGCTCATTGCAGCCAACCCGAATGCCGGCTCGATCATGTCCCTGGTATCCAACGCCTGGGGCGTCTTCGGCGCTGCCTTCGGTCCCGCCATCATGCTGAGTCTGTTCTGGAAAAGGTTCACCTTTTCCGGCGCGACAGCCGGCATTGTCGTCGGTGCTCTTACCGATATTCTCTGGCTGACATTCCTCTCTTCAACAGGCGTCTACGAAATCGTCCCGGGCGCTCTGGCCGGCCTGGCAGCAGCCGTGATTGTCTCACTGCTTTCGCCTGAACCCGGCAAGGATGTCCAGGATCTGTTTGATGCCTCTGTCAGCAGCATCGACGACTGACTGATACAGGCCTTTCCGGCTGCACACCCGGAAAGGCCTTTTTAAGTGCTTTTTAAGATTCATTCCCCCGGATGTAAAGTACAATAATGCCATGAACAAGCTTATCATTGCGGCCGGCTGCTTCTTCCTGCTGGTCTTTATCCTGCCCGGATACATCTTCAACATCGGCTCGCTGACCGGCATTGCCCTCAGCATCCTGCTGGCCCTTTACGGATATCGCTTCGATGCCGTCAACGCCTGGATGCACAGCCATACGGCAGTCAGGAACACCCTGTTTGCCGTTATGGGCCTGATTGCCGCCCTTACGGTGCTGGTCACCATCTTCATGGCCTCAGCCTGCCGTGATACCGCCAGAGGCGATGAAACGGTCGTTGTGCTGGGCTGCGGGGTCAACGGCACTGTTCCTTCCCGCATGCTGTATACCCGCATCAAAGCGGCGGAAAAATACCTCACAGCGCATCCTGACGCTGTGGCCATCCTTTCCGGCGGCCAGGGCAGTGACGAAGAGATCAGCGAAGCCGCTGCCATGTACAACGTATTAACGGCAAGAGGCATTGCGCCGGAGCGCCTCCTGAAGGAAGAGAACTCCACGTCAACGATTGAAAACCTGAGCTTTTCACAGGAGATGATTCAGGAAAACGGTCTGAACCCTGCCATCGTGATCATCTCCAATGAGTTCCACCTTTACCGGGCTTCAAGGATCGCCTCAGCACTGAAGATCCAGGCATCGTGCTTTCCTGCTTCAACACCCATCGATCTGTTCCTGCCCAACTATGTCAGGGAACTTTATGCCATCCTCTACGAGTGGCTGCGGACAGTTATCTGAAGAATATTACGAACATGCCGGACGGCATGTTTTTTCAAGCCTTCCTGGATACTC
>JAFWCP010000359.1 GCA_017536845.1 Solobacterium sp.
AAATCCTCTTTTGCAGAAGTGTGGTGACTCAGATTAAGATGGATCAATTCAACCTTCGCTATCATCTTCTTCATAGAAGATTTCAGGCATTCTTGATGTTCTGAAGAAGTCTCTGTATCTGAGACGTACTTTCTTCCTGACAGCCATGTCAAGGAACAGTTCTACCTTCTTCAGCTTATTTGACGGCGGATTCATGATAAAGACAAACAGATTCAGGTAACCTGATATATGATCACGCAGGAATCCTGAATGAGAATCAAGGAAGATCTTAAGCAGATTATGGATCTTGTTGATCGGATCCAGTGGGTTATTGATATCTTCCAGTTTCTTAAGATCTTCAGATCTGTATGTCTCTGCCTTAAGGCTGAGCTTGCTGATCAAAGCATCATGAGATCCATCTGAATCATGGATGATTGTTGATTTGGCAGCGATATGGTCCTGAAACGAATTCAATGTATCATTACTTGATGGTTTGCCGTTCCCTTCATAGATACAGTATATTCTCCGCTTGTCTTTAGCTACACCGATACAGAGTTGATTCTTTGACAGCCCACGCAGCAAGGTTCCATCCTCATTATGGACTATGTCCTCTTTCCTCACTGAGTAATAGGTTTCATCCAGCCATACCTTCCCGGAAAGCAGGATATTGTCCTGGCTTCCATCCAGAACCATAAACACCTTCTCCAGCCAGTATCTTGAAGTGGTAAAGGCATTTCTGTTGTTCTTGGAATCAGAATTCAGGCTGACAAAGTCGAACAGGTTCAGCAGATACTGCATCCATTCGCCAATTGAAAGTTTATGATCTTCAAATATCGTGCCGGTGGTAACACTGAATGACTTCCCGCACCTCTTACATTGGTATCGTGTAAGTCCTGTGCTGTATTTGCCATATCTGATAAACTTCTGTCCCCCGCAATAGGGGCATGATTCCGGAGTGTATGTATTAAACAACTCCGCATCATTCATTTCGGCAAGGCTCTTGTGATGATCATCATAGCTTCTGTGATAAACAGTGCGTAGATACCCCTGCAGAGGGGTAAGATGATCCACGTCTAAATCATCCCACGGTGTTGCCCGTCGGGATACTGACATCTTTTGCGGTGTTTTCATGGGTGGTAGTCCTTTCGGCTCAGCCGACCAGTCACACAAAGGACTACCACATCGCTAATATGTGACTGACCGGCTGAACCCATTAGCTGAATCGTTACGATCCGCTAATAGTATATCACTAAGCCGGAGTCACCACACTTCTGCAAAAGAGGATTTAAAAGAAAAAAAATGAGATTTGCTGAGGGAGGCAATATTTCCGCCGAAATCTGCTTTTCTGAAGAAAAGTGTGATGCGGGCAGCAAAAACCGGATGTACGGCAGAGTACACCCGGTCATTTAAAACTCATATTGTGAATGCCATGTATCCTTCTGGTCCGCAATGGCTTATGTTCAGTCTTTGTATGTGATCTTCAGATCCCGGAAATACCCTTCCGTTCCGATGTCGACAAACAGTCCGACCGCGCCTCTTTCGCCCTTGCCATGGATCATCTCATCAACCGTCAGCACCGGCTGATCATTGACATAGAATGTTCCTTTTTCATCCTCAATCACTGCCTTGATGGTGATCCATTCATCCAGGGCAATATCCGCCTTTGAATCATACTTTGTAATGCCATGGTTCCGGAAGTATTCAAACGTATAGTTCGGATAGGAAAAATACTGCGTGCCATGGGAAAGGCGAACCGGATTGTCCGTCATCCGCGGCCCGTTGGTCGGACGGATATACCAGGATTCAAAAGCACTGTCATCCGCATTGATGCGGAAAGCCAGGCCGATAAAGCCGCGGGCAAGATCCGGCGCGTCCGGCAGAAGCTTACTTAAAACCTTCACCTCAATTGTGCCGTTATGGAAGTTCTCCGTACCGGCAATCCTGGCATATGTATTCTCATCATACATGTACAGCTTATCTTTGTGCTTGACGACCCGCACACATTCAAAACCGTCGAATTCCATGACTTCGGCATGGACATAGCTTTCAATCAGATCTTCTTTTTTCATTTTTCCTCCTGCATCCTTATTCTGTTCTCTTGATTATACATCCATCTGAGGCATATCACCAGTTTGATATTCATGCTTCTTCCATTGTTACGACAATCTTGCCGTTGACGCCTTTCTCCTGTGCCTTGACGGCTTTCTTAAGATCCCGGAAAGCAAAATGGGCGCCAATAAAGGGAGTGATCTTCTTCTCATCAAGGAAACGGAAGATATCCGTCATGACTTCCTGGGTCGGATAGTTTGAGAAAAACCCGGTCAGATACACTTCATTGGGAATCTCCTTAATCGGGTCAAACCGGTTCAGATAATACTGTCCGCCTAAGATACCGGTATTGCATACAATGCCGCCCCGGTACACACAGCGCAGTGAATCTGCCAGTGTCCGCGGCCCTACCAGTTCAAGAACCTTATGGGCATACACCGTACCGCCGATCTTTCCCGTATCCAGGATCCCTTCTGCACCAAGATCCGTGATCAGATGCATCTTCTCCTTTTTGTGGGTTGTGCCGATCACGACGCAGCCATACGCCTTTGCCAGCTGTATTGCCGCATAGCCCAACGCTGATGTTGCCCCCCTGATCAATAATGTTTCCCCTTCTTTCAGCTTTAAGGACTGGAATAACGAACCCCATGCTGTAAAGAAGGTTTCCGGCACTGCCGCAAGATACTTTGTTGATAACGCAGAAGATACATGGAATACATTCTTCACCGGTACTGCCGCATACTCCTCATACGAACCGTTGAAGCTTCTTCCCATACCGCCCATCAAGGCACATACAGGATCCCCTTCCCTGAATTTCTCATCCATGCTTTCTGCAATTACCCCGACACACTCAATGCCGGGCACAATCGGCTTACGAATATACCCCGCCTGGATTTCACTCGTCCTTAAGATCAGCTCCGAATGGTTCATGCCAAAGCCCAGGATCCTGATGACGACAATCCCCTTTTCCGCATGCGGCTGTTCTGTCTCTGTCAGCACGATATCATCACTGTTTGTAATCCCTCTCAATAATAATGCCTTCATTGTCCCATCTCCTTCCAGCATTGCGGGTCTGCATCATACATGTTATGCGTATAGCCATACGTCACCGAAGGGCAGCCTCTGCAGTATGCCAGCAGTTCACATCGGCTGCACTTTGTGAATCTGCCATACTGCCGGTATCCTTCATATGCTTCACCTGTCCAGATGTCATACAGTTCATTATCAAACACATTTCCCACCGGTGAAGGCATCCGCCGGCAGGCACATACCGTCCCGTCGGGCAGGATTGTCATATGGCTGCGGCCAAGATTGCAGCCATCCACAACCGTATCTGCAGGAATGTCTTTCCGGGGATGAAACAGCCCTTTTTCATACAGGTACAATGTCCAGAGATGGTCCTTCAACTGATAGGTAGTTTTTGAATCCTTATGGGCAAGATACCTTTCCCAGCAGGTATCCAGAAATGCCTTATATTCCAATGGCGTCATGTGGATATCCGGGTCATATGCCTTTTCTGTCGATGTCGGGCAGTATCTGCCGACCGCATAGACATCCACGCCAAGCTCATCGACCAGGTCAATCAAGGCAGGAATGTCTTTGTGGTTGGTTTTCGAAACCGTCGTCATGACAGCCGCCCACATGCCGGATTCCCTGATCATCCGGATGGCGGAAAGGGTGGCTTTGAAACTGCCCGGTTTGCGGAACATATCATGCGTCTGTTCCAGCCCATCCAGTGATACCTGGTACTTCACACAGCCAAGGCGCTTCATTTCCGCACATCTTGCCGGGGTGAGATGGAACGGATTGCCCATGATGCAGAAACGGATCTGCCTTGCATGGAAGTATTCCAGAAGCGTATGAAAATCAGGATGCAGGATCGGATCACCGCCGGTCAGGTAAATATAAGGCGTCCTGTGGATCGTCTCACAGAACCTTACAATCTTATCCGTGACTTCCTTCATTTTTTCCAGAGGCATACTGATCAAAGAAGGATGTCCTTCCGAAAAGATATAGCAATGTCTGCATCTTTGGTCACATTCATCGGTAATATGCCACTGTACGGCAAAATAACTGGCCATCGTTTTTTCCTCCTTGGAAAGGACGCTGTATTTCAAGCGTCCTTCGAATGATCCTTGTAATTATTCAGGATCCTTGGTGCCGCAGGCAGGAGCCGGTTCAGGATCCTTTGTCCCACAGGCGGGTGCCGGATCAGCTGTGCCGCAGGCTGCTGAGAAAAGATTCATATCCAACATCTTTGCTTCCTCCTTATACGCATATTCTAAAAGCACGGAAAGAGAAAAGCACTGTGCAAAATCAGACAAACTGTCGGAATTTGATATAATACCCAAAAGGAGGAATTCCCATGAGCACATACGACGACGCCAGAGAGAAAACCAAACAGAAGATCTTCAACGCCTACTGGACCCTGTACCTGGCCAATCAGAAAACCACCATAGCGAAAATCAGTGAAGCGGCAGGCATCCACAGATCCACATTCTACTTCTATTACGAAACCGCGGATGATGTTCTCAGGGAAATTGAAAACCGCCTGTTTGCGGAACTGAAAGCAGTCCTTTCAACAAAGAACCGCAGAGAGAAGGAGTATCGGGCAGTGATGGTGGAACTGCGGGATATGTTCCGGGAAAACCGGAAATACCTTGTCCCGCTGGTAGTACAGTACAAAGACAATACCTTTGCGCTCAGGTACAGAGAATTCCTGAAGGAGAACTTTGCGGAAGACATCGGCCTGGATTACCGTTCCGGCAATGCGGTCAAAAATGATGCTGCAAACTGTGTGCTGGCCGGCATGATTGAAATGATGCTGTATGAACTGGCCAGTGAGATCCTTCCTCACGAGTATACCTACCTCATCGGCAACGGCATTCTATACAAAGGCGTGGCCAGAACCATGACCGAAGACCTCAACATCAGGTTCGGCCGATAAGGGCGGATTCCTGTAGACAAAAGGCTTCCGCACTCACGGAAGCCTTCTCTTTCCTTATAAATATAAGTTATATCTCAATGTTCCAGGCCCAGGATTCTTCCGGCATTGCGAAAGAGGATGTTTTCTTTGTCCTGCTGTGAGATGTGTTCCCCAAGCACAGCCTGGACATACATCCGGGGATTGCAGATGGGATAATCCGTGCCGAACAGCAGACGCTGCGAACCGACTTTCTTTACGGCAGAGGCCAAAAGGCCATAGCGGAAAAGGCCGGTGCCGGAAAGGTCCAGATACAGGTTCGGGTATTTCTCCATCCGCTCCACATGCAGAAGGAAGTCCTCCCGCTGGCCGGGATGGGCAGCAACAAATGTGACATCAGGGTTGTTCCTGACCATGGCTTCGGTTTCCTTTGGCCATTCGGGCATGGTATGGAAGCTGACCACCATGCCGTATTCCCCGGCCAGATGCAGGATTTCCCGCAATGCTTCACTGCTGTAATCATGCCCGGATGCTGCCCAGCCATGCAGATAAGGGACAAGCTCACCGACCAGCTTTACCCCGGCTTTGTGCATGAACGCCACTTCTTCCAGGGAATCCTGCAGATAGCCGGGATGGACATGGAACCCCGGCAGGTAGAAATCTCCGTATATCTTTTTCAGTTTCAGGGCATCACGGTTCAGCGTTCTGATTTCATTAAAGCTGCTGACCGGGCCTCTTTTGAATGTGTTGAGCACAGACCCGCAGATTAAGGAAATCCCGGCCTTTCCCACATCTTCACGTACCTCTTCCGTCGGCAGGTAAAAGTCTTCCAGGTATACGCCCATATTCTCTTCCTCACGCAGGTAAGGATGTGTATGAAAGTCGATGACGCTTCTGTTTTCAATGATATTGTTTTCCCATTCCCGTTCCATTGCATTCTCCTTCAGTTTTTTCAATAGCAGGCATCCTGCTTCCTGCACATGATAGCACCTTGCAATTTTCATGGTCAAACATCCATGCCTTCCCGGTTGGTATTTCCCTCCTTCTTTTCAGAATCCTCCATATTCCTGCCTGCAGAACTGTAAGGCATCAGCCATGGATTCTTTTTCAGCTGTTTTGCCAGAGGACACAGGAAGGACATAACTGATCTCTATAATGGAGGCATGAAATCCTGTATGCAGAAATATACCGTTGCCATTGTCGATGCTTCCGGACCCGATCTTGAAAAACTGTGCTGCCTTGCGGAGGAAGTGATGCCAGGATGCCAGCTGTCCTGCTTTTACAGCCTGCAATCCTTTGCCATGCAGGAAAACGTCTATGACCTTGTGCTGCTGGATGTGCTGACAGGAGGCCATACCAGCATAGCCTTTGAGGAACAGATCGCACGTAAGGCAGGCTGTATTCTCTATACAGGCACTTCCCTGAACATGATGGAGTTCGCCTTTCACTCCAAAGCGGCAGGGTTCCTGGTCAAGACAGACCCGGATGTCAAGAACCTGGCAAAGATGGCATCCGTCCTGCGAAGGCTTCCGAAAACCATTCATGTTGATACAAACTGCGGGCCGGCATGGATTCCGGAAAACAGAATCATCTTTGCGGAAAAACAGGGCTCATACATCCTGTTGCACCTGACTGCCCATAGAACACTTGCCAGCCGCATGATGACGCTGAAAGAGCTGAATGAACAGACAGGAAACCGCCTTGCACAGGCAGACCGGAAAACACTCATCAACCCTTGCCACATCCGGAAAATCCATCATCACACGGTATATCTGACAGAAGAAACGGAAATCAGGCCATCCCGCCGTCAGCTTGAAAATATCAAGGAGCTCTTCCTGAGAGGCATCATGCTGTAAAGTGCTGTTTTTGCCAGGAAAGAGTTCCTGTTTCCCCTTGCGGAAGATTTCTTTTCATTGGCCATTGCAGATTTATCTATCCTGAGATTTTCAGGAATCTTTTTTCTGATCATGACCGGTTATCTGAAGATCCTTGGGCTCATCACGCAGAATCACAGCGGATGCAGAAGTGACGTACCCAATCAGAAGCACATCAGCTGCCAATGAAAGATTCCTTTGATGCTGTGCTTTATCTTCACTGCCTTTGCCGGTATCACATAAAAAAAACGAAAAAGACGCTTGACTCTCACACCGTGGCAGACATTATCCTTTTTATGAGCTCAAATAACAGCAGCAGGAGGTACCGCCATGCTGAAAATCGGAGAATTTTCAAAACTTGCCAGAATCAGTGTCAGAATGCTACGCCACTATGATGAGATCGGTCTTCTGAAACCGGCAGAAACTGACCCCTTCACGGACTACCGGTATTACAGGGAAGATCAGCTCCCGACAGCAGGGCGTATTGCCGCCCTGAAGGATATGGGTTTTTCTCTTGCAGATATCGTCAGTCGGCAGCACGTGGACCAGGATGGTGCGGAACTTGTTGGAGCCCGTGGCCTTGGCCGCCTCCACGTATTCGTTGCCCTTGATGGACATGACCGTGGAGCGCATCATACGCGCGCCGCTGGCGATG
>JAFWCP010000360.1 GCA_017536845.1 Solobacterium sp.
AGGATGAATGACTACTTCGACCTTGACCTGTATTACGGTGTCCTGAAGGTATCGGTGAAGTCTTCCTACTTCCGGGTCAGAAGCCGTCCTTCCTTTGTCGTTTACGGCAAAAAGGGCATGTTTGAGAAATATGACAAGGACAGACAGGAAGCCGACCTGAAGAAATTCTATCTGCCGGAAGGCCATCAGGACTTCGGCTGTGATGAGCCGCAGCAGTACGGCACGCTGATTTATTACAATGAAGTGGGCTATCATGAGGAGAAGGTTCCTACTGTCAAAGGTGACTACGGCTATTATTATGACGCCCTGTATGAGACCGTCATCAACGGCAGAGAACCGCTTGTTCCCGCCTGGCAGACATTGCTGCAGCTGGAAATGCTGGAAACAGGGGTTAAGGATCTCAAATAAAAAACAGCGTTACCGCTGTTTTTTTACGGCCTCATACGGCCGGCGTGATTTTTTCCAGCAGAGCCAGAAGCTGCTGCTTTTCTTCGTCACTCAGGTTTTTGAAGACCTCGGCCGCATGGGTGCGGCGGGCGTCCATCATTTCATACGCTCTTGCCTTTCCTTTTTCCGTCAGGCAGATCAGGGTGGCGCGTCTGTCTTCGGGATCGACGGTCCTTTCGACATAACGGTCGGCTTCGAGCTTGTCAATCGTTTCGCTGAGGGTGGAAGGCTGCACCGGAAGCACGGCCAGAAGGTCCTTCTGGCGGATGCCGTTTTTTTCCGCTTCCAGCAGGGCGGTTAAGACCCTGCCTCTTTCCGGCGACATGAACCTTCTCATGCCATGGCCTTCGTGCGGGCTGTGTTCACAGCCGTGGCCTTTCATGCCCATGGGCCCTTCGGGTCTGCCGTGACCATGACGACGGCCGCGGCGAAGCTGATGCAGTTTTTCAAGCAGGCGTTCATCAATTGTTTTTTCCATTTTTTCTTTCCTTTCCGCGCCATTATTTCGGCGACGAACTAATTATAGGAAAGAATTCAGAAGCTGTCAAGTATTTCGCTATCGAAATACTTTCTTCTGTTTTCCGCGTTGACGCGATACAGTGATGGTGCTATACTCTTGCAATACCGAATACTGCAATTACAGATAGAGGCGCGGCTGATATGAGTCCTCTGTCATAGAAGACGGCAGACGCAGGGCCGGATGACAGAAAAAAGGAGAAGCCGCCGAAGCGGGAGGATACTGCGGCTTCCTGCTGGGCATGCGGAGAAGATCCGTATGACTGTCGCCTTGGCGGAGTGCTATTGAGTTGCCTGCTGGACAAAGCAACAGGATACCGCCGGCGCCTCTTCTGAGAGCGCCGGTCTTCTTTCTGCAGGCGGATTCGGTGAAAGGAGTAAGGACATGACAGAGATTTTCAGAGGCGCCGCGACTGCGCTCATCCCCGATGAACGAAAACGGTATTGATTATGAGGCTTTCGGCAGGCTGATCGACTGGCAGATTGAAAAGGGAATTGACGCGCTGGTCATCGCCGGGACAACCGGTGAGAGTTCGACCATGACCGATGAAGAACATCGTGAGGTGCTGCGTTATGCGATGGAAAGAAGCGGCCATAAAGTGCCGATGATTGCCGGCACCGGTTCCAACGATACGGCATATGCCATTGACCTGACGAAGTTTGCCGGCGAGCTTGGCTATGATGCCGCGCTGGTTGTCACCCCGTATTACAACAAGGCAACCCAGAACGGCCTGGTGAAGATGTATACGGCCATTGCGGATGCATCTTCCATCCCGCTGATCATTTACAACGTCCCTTCTCGTACCGGCGTCAACGTCGATCCGAAGACCTACGCAAAGCTCAAGGACCATCCGAATATCGCAGCGGTCAAGGAAGCTTCCGGCGACCTGTCGAAGTTTGCCGACACCGTCTGTTTCTGCCAGGGTGATCTTGCCTACTATTCCGGCAATGATGACCAGATCATCCCGATTCTCTCACTGGGCGGCAGCGGCGTCATCTCCGTTTTGAGCAACCTGCTGCCGAAGGAAACATCCACGATGGTCCATAAGTATCTGGACGGCGACGTGGCCGGTGCCCGCGAGCTGCAGCTGACGCTGCTGCCTTTGATCCGGGCAGTGTTCTGCGAGTCCAACCCGATCCCTGTCAAAGCTGCCCTGGCCAGGATGGGATTCTGTGACGAATCCATCAGGCTGCCGCTGACGCCGATGGAAGAAGCGCACCGGGCAGTGCTGTTTGCGGAAATGGAGAAGGCCGGTTTATGAGGGCAATCATCAACGGCTCCACCGGCCGGATGGGAAAGATCCTGGCCGACGTGATTGCCAGGACCGAAGGCATTGAGCTGGCTGCCGGGTGTGCCATTGACGGTGACCCGCTGGAGCAGTGTGACGTGCCGGCGGATGTCGTCATTGACTTTTCCCACCATGCCTCGACAAAGCTGCTGTGCGATTACTGTACGGAAAGAAACCTGCCGCTGGTTGTCTGCGCGACCGGCCAGACGGAAGCGGAAAAGGAAATGCTGAAGGAAGCGAGCGGGAAGATCCCCGTCTTCA
>JAFWCP010000361.1 GCA_017536845.1 Solobacterium sp.
CCCGATGATGGCAAGGAACTCCCCTGCTTCCACGGAAAAGGAAACATCATCCAGCGCCACGACCTTGTTGTCGCCGCTGCCGTATATCTTTGTCAGATGTTCCGTTCTTACAATTTCCATTTCATTGTCCTCCTTTTGATGAAGCCATTATAGAAAACAAAAATGACAATCCGGTGACATTCAGAAAGTCTTAAGAAACCGGACTGTCATACGATGCTTTTATAGAAGCGGATGACGAATTCCGCGCCTTTTTCCGTATTGGCAGCCTTGATGGTGCCGTCCTGGGCGGTGATGACCTGGCGGGTAAAGGCCAGACCGATGCCGACCCCGGCTTCACGGCTGTCACGCCCTTTGTAGAAGCGTTCAAAGATATGGGGCAGGTCTTCTCTGGCAAATCCGCCGCCGTCATCTTCAATTCTGATTTCGGTATAGATGGCAGTCTCAGAAGCGGTCACTTCGATGCTGCCGCCGGAAGGGACTTTGTACAGGGCATTTTTGAGGATGTTGGCCAGGGCTTCGGCCGTCCATCTTGGATCGGCGATAAGATGTTCCTTATCCGCATGGACAATGAAGTGAATTTCCTTCAGTTCCATCGGGATGCGCAGAGACTCCGCTGCCCGATCAATCAGATCCTTTACCGAAGTATCTTCCCCATGGAAGACGGCGGTGCCGGCATCTATTTTGGCCAGTGACAGCAGGGTTTCCGTCAGCCAGCCGATATGCTCAATCTGGCGGCGAACGGAGGAAAGCTGCTTTACCCGCTCCAAAGCCGGCAGATTCTGATCAGATAAGGCAGTCAGTGACAGATTCATGGCCGTTAACGGGGTACGAAGCTGGTGAAAGATATCCTCAATTGCTCTTGAGAGATGCAGTTTGTCTGCCTGCAGGCGGTCTGTCTGCTCCTGCAGACGGACGGTCATCTTTTCAATTTCATCCGCCAGGATTGCCAGTTCTCCTTCATTATACTGATGTATCATCAGCTTTTCGCGGCCATGGAGGATGGCTTCGATCTCTTCCGTCATCTTTTCCATCTGCCTGTAGCGGGCAACGGCAAACCAGACATGCAGCCCCCACAAAAGGATTCCGACAATCATGACAAAGTCAGCGCATGCGGAAGAAACCATCAGAGCACAGACGCTTAAGACAGCCGTCACCCCCAGCATGACTGCCAGTTCCTTTTTCAGTTCCGGGTTTCTCAGCAGTTTCATGATTCGGCCATCCTGTATCCCATTCCCCGTACGGTTCTGATCAGCAGCGGATTCTGCGGATCTTCTTCGATTTTCTCACGCAGACGCTTGATATACACGGTCAGGGTGTTGTCATTGACAAATTCACCGCCGGCATCATAGATTTCCTCCAGCAGCCTGTCCCGGCTCAGCAGCCTGCCCCGGTTGTTCACGAAAATCAGCAGCAGCCGGTATTCCAGGGCGGAAAGCGGAAGCTCATCGCCGTTTTTATAAACCTGTGCCCTGGCCGTATCCACGGTCAATGTGCCGATGCGGATGGTCTGTGCCCTGCCATGACGACGAAGCACATTGTTGATGCGGCTGATCAGGACTCTTGGATGATAGGGTTTGACGATATAGTCGTCTCCGCCCACGGCAAAGCCTTTGACTTCGCTGTTTTCATCACCTGATGCTGTAAGGAAAATGACCGGTATGCCTTTTGCCTGGGCTGTACGGCAGACCTCATAGCCATTGCCTGAATGCAGGGAAATATCCGCCAGGACAAGGTCAGCCCCTTCCCGCAGGATTCCTGCCGCCTGCTTTTCCCCTTCAGCAATATCAACCACAAACCCTTCCCGGGCCAGGAATTCCTGCAGGCCTTCGGCCAGCTGTGCATCATCTTCAACAACAAGGATCTTTGTCATACACACCTCTTTACGCACCGTATGTTAGCACGTTATATGATCATCTGCCAACAAAGCCAGAAGAAAAACCGGCAGGGTCTGCCGGTTGGCGGTTACAGCAATGCTTTGGTAAAGACCGGTGCTTCCACACCGAGGACATTGCCAAGCGCTTCGACAATCAGGTCATGGTCATAGCCTTCATGCAGGCCGGAAACCACGGCTGTTGCGACGTGAGTGCCGTCGGTCAGGCGGATCGGGAACGCACCGCCGGAAACGGTGATCTTCTCGCCTCTGACGCGTTCTTTGAGATAAACCCAGGCGCTTGACCTTCTGGCTTTCAGTGCTTCCGCACGTTTCATTTCCGCAAAATCCAGATTTCTCTGCGCCTTGCCGTCCATGACATGCTGGAAGACAATCAGGTTTTCAGGTTCTTTGACAACCCTTACCACAAC
>JAFWCP010000362.1 GCA_017536845.1 Solobacterium sp.
CTGTCACTTCTTCTTCGGTGACGCTGTTCAGATACTGCGGCAGGGAGCGCAGGTACTCCATCAGCGTATCCGGCATGGCCTCAAGAAAACCGGCCATGACCAGCGTGAAGATGAGCTGCAGGTCACAGATGAACAGCAGCAGCGCAGCGGTGCTGATCCTGGGCAGGCCGTTTTTCTTGAACCAGTTGTTTGCCAGACGCCAGATAATGAACAGAATCACGATTTCGGGATAATACTGGCCGAAAAGGTACCGCAGCAGGTTATACAGGAACTTGCCGACGGCGCCTGCCTTGAGCACAGTGATGAGCAGAAAGCCGGCCAGTAAAACAGTCGTAATCCATAACGGAGTCGACTGTTCATAAGGTGATTTTTCTTTTTTCTCGTTTAAACTGGGCACTTTTACCTCTTGTATTTCTTCTTATCAGACAATAATTTCCACAATCGCCGGCAGGATCATCGGCCGTTTGCCGGTTTCACGCATGACATATTTCTGGATCTTGTCCCGGGCGTCTATGCGGCAGGTCATGTTATCGTACTTGGATTCCGCAACAGCATCGTTGATGGTCTTCTCCATGATGTTGCCGATTTCCTTGACGATGTAATCGGCATCTTTCAGGTAGATGACGCCGCGGCTCTGGACATCGGGTCCGCCGATGACTTCTTTTGTGGTGTGGTTGACAACGACGCCGACAATGATGACGCCGTCGGTGCTGAGCAGCTCACGGTCGCGCAGGATGACGCCGGAGGCATCGAAATTGTCCTTGCCGTCCACCATGATGTCGCCGGTCTGCACCTGGCCGAAGGTGTCTTCCCTGACGCCGTCCTTGATGGTGAGGACCTGGCCGTTGTCGGCCACCGCGATATTCATTAACGGGATGTTCATCCGCATGCCGATATCGGCATTGGCGATCAGCTGCCGGTATTCGCCCTTGACCGGGATATAGAACTTCGGCTTCAGCAGGTAGATCATCATTTTCAGGTCTTCAATGGAAGCATGCATTGAGAACATGCGCCGCGAGTCGACCGCGAAGATCTTGCTTGTTTCTTTGTAAAGGTCATCTTCCATGGCGGCTTCCTGGCGTTCGGTGCCGGGCACGGCCGGTGAAGCGATGATCACGGTGTCGTCCTTGCGCAGCTCGACCAGTTCATGTTCCTTGGTCGCAATGGCATGCATCTTCATGAACAGGTTGTTGCCGTTGCCGGCGACAATCACCACCACCTTCTGCATGTCGTTGCTGAACTGGGAAGGCGTGATTTCAAGGCCGGCCGGAATATGGTAATAGGAAAGCTTTGCCATATCGGCCATGTTGCTCTTGAGCTCATCGGAGATGATGAACACCTTCCGGTTGTACTTGAGCGCCAGTTCAAAGACTTCAATGACGCGGTAGAGGTTCTGGTTGAACAGCGTGATGAAGATCCGTCCTGCCGCATCTTCAAAGTACTGCTCAATCAGGGGCGTGATCTTGTGGTTGGGGGCGGCATGGCCGGGCCGTGAGGAACCGACCGATTCGGTCATCAGGGCCAGTACGCCGGCGCTGCCCAGTTCGGTCAGAGCCGTGATGTCGAAGTTGAATGCTTCGTTCATGTTGTCATAGTCAAAGATGAATTCACTGGAATAGACGACGTATCCTTTCTTGGTAAGAACCGCAACGCCGAACCCGTCGGCAATTGACTGGGTGACGCCGAAGGTGCGGATCTTTGTCTTTCCGATTGTAAACTCACTGCTGCGCTGGATGCGGTGGATGTTGAGGTCCTTCAGGCCGCGGGCGACGGCTTTCCGGGTAAACATGGCAGCCGTCAGAGGGCTCATATATACAGGCAGCTTCGGGCAGTCCTGCAGCAGCAGGGGCAAAGCCGCCATGACATCGTCATGACCATGGGTGATAAAGATGGCCTTGACACGGTCCTGGTTTTCCTTGATGTATGTGAAATCCGGAATGATCATCTCAACTCCAAGCTGGTCGCCGTCAGGATATTTCAAACCGCATTCGAAAACGAAGATATCACCGTCGTTCTCAAGAACGTACATGTTCTTGCCGTCTTCATCCAGTCCGCCAAGCGCGAAAATGCGAACACTACTCATAAATTATCCTCCAGTTCTGTCTTCATGCCGTAATTATAAACGAAATGAAGATATATCACAATGCCCTGCCGTCGAGCGAAAAACTGTGGGTCCCGGTGATTTCCACTTCGACGATCTCTCCGGTCGGGTCGTGATCGGCCGTAAAGTTGACCAGCTTGTTTTCTTCGCTGTAGCCGCTGTACACCTGATCCGATTTTTTGGATTTTCCTTCGCACAGTACCTTCAGGGTCTTTCCCAGGTATGTGCGGTTTCTGTCAGCGGCGAAAGAAGACAGAAGGTCATTGAGGCGATGGAGCCTGTCCTTCTTTTCTTCGGCTGAGACCGGGTCATCCAGGGATGCGGCCGGGGTGCCGGAGCGGGGCGAAAAGACGAAGGCGTAGGCCATGTCAAACCGGCAGTAGCGGACAAGGTCCAGGGTTTCTTCAAACTGCTCTTCGGTTTCGCCGGGGAAGCCGACGATCAGGTCGGTCGTAAAGGTGATGTCGGGGATCCGCTGCTTCATTTCATCATATAAGGCACGATAGCTTTCCGCCGTATAGCCGCGGGCCATGCGGCGCAGCACTTCGCTGCTGCCCGACTGCACCGGCAGGTGCAGGGCGTTCATGATGTTGGCATGGCGGGCCATGACATCAATGGTGCGGACAGTGTAGTCACGCGGATGCGAGGTATAGAAGCGGATCCGCTCGATGCCGGTGGCTGCACAGTCTTCCAGCAGGTCGGCGAAATCATACGGTTCTATGAAGTCCTTGCCGTAGGCATTGAC
>JAFWCP010000363.1 GCA_017536845.1 Solobacterium sp.
ACATGCCTGCCGGGTGGCCGACCGTGTCCTGCTCATGAAAAAGGATGGAACTGCCTTATTCGGCAAGGCGGATGACGTCCTGCAGGAAGCAGCCATGGCGGACGCGTTCGGCGTCCAGATCAAGATCCGGGAGGTAGAAGGCTACCGCGTCATGATCCCGGTTACGGAGGAAGTATGAATCTGACAACAGCGGGTGCCAACCGCACCCACATTGCGTTTTTCGGCACGATGAATGCCGGCAAATCATCTTTGATCAATGCCTTTACCGGCCAGGATGTTTCCATCGTCTCGCCGGTCGGGGGGACAACCGCCGACTCGGTGCGCAAGCCGATGGAGATCAACGGCATCGGCGCCTGCACCCTGATTGATACGGCCGGCTTTGATGATGAAGGGGATGTCGGCGCCTTACGGGCAAAGCGGGCTGCCAAGGCAAAAGACCTGGCCGATCTGGCCGTGGTCCTGTTTGCCGGCAGTTATGAAAAAGAAAAGGAATGGCTGGAAAGCCTGCTCAAGGACAACATCCCGGTGATCGGCGTCTTAAGCAAGGCCGACCTGTATTCCGAAGCAGAAGTGCAGAAGCAGATCAGGAAGATCGAAAACCTCAGCATTCCTGCTGTCGCGGTTTCATCCACGAGCGGCCAGGGCATTGATACCCTGCGGGCCATGCTGGTGGAGATGTACAAGGATCATCATGAAACCCGTACGATTACCGGAAGTCTTGTCGCAGACGGCGGCACCGTGCTGCTGGTCATGCCGCAGGACCCCCAGGCCCCGACCGGCCGGCTGATCCAGCCCCAGGTGCAGACGATCCGCGAACTGCTCGACCGTGGCTGCATCATCACTTCCTGCAGCAAGGAAGGCGTTGCGGCAGCTTTGGAAAATATGAAAAAGAAGCCGGATCTTATCATCACCGATTCCCAGTGCTTCTTTGATGTCTATGCCCTGAAGCCGGCAGAGTCCAGGCTGACTTCGTTTTCCATCCTGTTTGCGGCTTTCAAGGGAGACATCCGGTACTACACCGACAGCGTGCGGGTGATCAAGGATCTCAATGCTTCCAGCAAGGTGCTGATTGCCGAGGTATGCACGCATGCGCCGATGGAAGAAGACATCGGCCGGGTGAAGATCCCGAATATGTTACGGAAGAAATGCGGAAACCTGACGGTGGATATCTGCGCCGGCAGCGATTTCCCGGCTGATCTGAATACGTATGACCTGATCATCCAGTGCGGCGGCTGCATGTTCCATCGCCGCCATATCATGGCAAGGACCCTCAAGGCAAAGCAGGCCGGCGTGCCGATGACCAATTACGGCATTGTCATCGCCTATCTGCAGGGCATCCTGGACCATGTGGAGCTGCCTGTATGAAAGAACTGATTGACGCATTGTATGAAGGCCGGATGCTTTCGAAAGAGCAGTTTGCCCGGCTGATTGAAGAAGGAAAACCGTTTGACGAATATCTGTTTGAAAAAGCAAGGATCCGGGCAAATGAGGTATATGGCAGGGATATCTATATCCGCGGCCTGATTGAGATTTCCAATTACTGCCGCTGTGACTGCCTGTACTGCGGCATCCGCCGCTCCAACCTCAACGTGACCCGCTACCGGTTGTCCAAAGAGGAGATCCTTGCCTGCTGTGACATGGGCTATGAGCTTGGGTTCCGGACCTTTGTCATGCAGGGCGGCGAAGACCTGTATTACACAGATGAAAGAATCTGTGACATCATACGTTCCATCAAGCAGAGGCATCCTGACTGTGCCGTGACCTTGTCCATCGGTGAAAAGGACAGGGCCAGCTATCAGGCCTATCGTGAAGCGGGCTGCGACCGGTACCTGCTGCGGCATGAAACGGCAGCGGAAGAGCTGTACAGGAAGCTGCATCCGAAGGATCAGACCATGGCCAACCGCATGCGCTGTTTATATGACCTGAAGGATCTTGGCTTCCAGGTCGGGGCCGGCATGATGCTGGAAGCGCCGTATCAGAAGACCGAAGATCTGTGTGAGGACCTGTATTTCCTGAAGGATCTGGATCCTGACATGATCGGCATCGGGCCGTTTATTCCCCACCACGATACACCGTTCAGGGATTTCAAGGCCGGAACACTGGAACTGACATTGCGTATGATTGCGATCCTTCGGCTGATGTTCCCGTATGCCCTGATCCCGGCCACAACCGCTCTGGGGTCAATCGACCCGCTGGGCCGGGAAAAGGGAATCCTGGCCGGGGCGAATGTCGTCATGCCCAACCTTTCACCGGAGCAGACCAGAAAGCTCTATATGCTGTATGACAACAAGATGAAAGCCGATACCGGCCAGGGTATTTCCGGGCTGAAGCTGACGGAAGAAATGAAGAAGGCAGGGTATCGGATCGTTGTCGCAAGAGGCGACGTCAGGAGGAACCATGGATAAGGCAATCTATGAAATCGAAGACGGCCAGGGAAGGCTGATCCACGTGTATTCGGTGGATGAAGCCTGGCAGTCCGCCTGCTTTGTAGATGAAGACATCAAGTATGAACCGGTCTTCGGCTACTTCCGTGCCTTCCACCATATCTTTGACCTCAACCCTGGCATCAGGGATATCCTGATGATCGGCGGCGGCACCTACAGCTATCCGGAATACGTCATTTCCGTCAAGCCGGATGTCTGCTGTGATGTGGTGGAGATGGACGATGAAACCGAAGACATCGCCCGGATGTACTTTCATCTGGATGAATTCGAAAAGGAATATCCAGGCCGCATGAAGCTGATCTTCATGGAAGGCATGGACTATCTGATGACGACGGACAAGAAGTATGACGCCATCATCAACGATGCCTATGTCGGACCGGAACCTTATCTGAACTTCTCGATGGAGCTGATCCGGAAGCACATGAAAGAAGGCGGCATCTATGCCGTCAACCTTGCGCTGAAAAGCAATGAGAGCCCGGAAGCGGAAATCAGCCGGCTGCGGGAAGTGTTTGCGGAAATCACGACCTTCCGGGAAGACTGTGAATTCAACAGTGAGAAGAATTACAACCTGGTGGTGTGTGCGCGATGAAAAAACGGGCAGTTCCTGATTTCCGGACGGAACCCATTGCGGCTCTGCTTGACCTGCAGACAGAAACCAGGCTGGAAGGGTTCCGGTTTGAAAAACAGACCTGCAGCACTTCGCTGTATGGCCGGCGCATCTTTGAATGTGAATTCCGGAATGTCGAATTCCGGGAAGGCATGCCGGGCACGGAGTTTGTGGACGTCATCTTTGACCACTGTGATTTCTCCAACCTGCATATGGAAGAAAGCAGCTTCCGCCGCTGTGAATTCCGCTCCTGCCGCCTGGTAGGGGCAAAGCTTGAACACTCCGGCATGCGGGATGTACTGCTGGACCATTGCCTGGCTTCCTATGTCAACCTTTCCGCTTCTTCCTGGCAGACAGGGGAATGGCGGCAGTGCGTCATGAAGGAAGGCTATTTTACGGAGATGGTCCAGAAGAACCTGTCCGTGCATGACTGTGACTTTACCGGCGCTGAGTGGCACCATACGGCTATGACAGGAATGGATCTTTCCGATTCCATGCTCAATGGCTGTGCCTTTACCGCGGAAGACCTGCGCGGGCTTACCGTCAATTCTCAGCAGGCTGCCCATCTTGCAGCTTTGCTGGGACTTAAGATCAAAGACTGAAACGGCTCAGCCGTTTTTTCTTTTTGCCGGTTTGAAATAAAGAAAGAGGCAGAAACCGTGAAAGCCGAAAAAATATTTTTTTATTCCCGGGTTCTGCGCTTTTCTCAGATCACTTCCGGATGCTTTTCTTATGAGCGGTGAAGTTATCCACATCAATACTGGAAGATAAGAAATGACGGCCAGAATGCGGGGAAGTGGTATTTATTCAGAGTCTTAAAAAGATGTCTGAATGATCTTGAAAAAACACTCAGCCGTGTTATTCTGCCCTCGAACAGAACCTCCTGCAGCACACGGTCAAAGGTCAGGTGATGATATTCCGGTAATGTAATTTGAGAATACAGGAGGCATGTTTATGAAATCGTATCCGATGAAGTCTGCCGGAGCTTCTGATGGAGAGATTGCGGATGCTGTCGCAAAGCAGCTGCATTTCCGCAAAGAGCAGGCCCTTGACCGCGTCAGAAAGCTCGTAACTGATCAATGCGTTCAGACAAAAAAAGGCCGGAGCCTTTCAGCCTTCCGCCTTCATCCATATGAACCATACGGCAGACAGTGAATGAAGATCATTCGCTTTTTTATGGCATACGGATCATTTTTTCTTTTCGTCAAACTGGACTGCATCAATGACAAGAGCACATGCCAGCACAAGCAGGGCATCGTCATTTTTGCGGATCTGGATTTCATAGATATCAGCCTGGGTCATCCATCTTTTGGTAATGCGGGCGATGGTTTCAGCACCACTGCGGATGACAAAGACATGTGACTGAAAATCACCGTTGATCTGCCAGCCGGGCCCTTTGACTGCATAAGAGGAACCGATCAGGGAAGGTTTGCGGATGATTTCGGCAATCTTGCGCCCATGGCTTTCCACCAGGTACTGGGGTGACAGGGTAAGAGCTTTCTCTTTGACGACAGCAGCTTCCTTATCCTTGCTGTCAAGGATGGCAAACTGCTTTGTAAAGGCGAACAGGGCGCCTTCTATGGTATAGGCTTTGCGGCCGGTCTGTTCGGTAACCTGGAATCTGTCACGGCGGGAAAAAGGGTTCTGACGAAGATAAAGTTTCATAAAACACCTCCGGTTTTCATCATTCTTTCACAATTCTGACATGTATTTCACACGGCAGAATTCTATCATATATGCGTCGAAAGACAGAAATATTTCTTTCCCTCCCAATAATCAATCGAGAAAGGGTCCTGCAGAGGACCTTTTTTCTGCTTTGTGATTGCCTGTGAAAGCCGGTTATGGAATATCCTGCCATGAGGTTATATTTGCTGAAAGGATGGAATACATGGGCTCAGAAGCAGATCATGATGCACTGTCTCTTCAGACAGACCGGCAGATACCGGAATTGTTTCAGTTCTGCGGCGGCAATCTGAGGAGTGCTGGTGAAATGCGAGAATATCTCTTCACATTGTTCGGCCTGGTGGATCAGGACAGCTGAATCCTGTACAGGTGGTCATCCACGTAAAAAAGGGCACGGAAAGAATACATGGATTGGAAACAGATGTTCTTCTCGTGCGGCATTCTTTGCTTCCTGGAAAACTGCCTTTCTGGTATCTGATATGGTGTATTTTTCCGCTTCCTTTGCTGCGTTTCCCAATGACATGGTGATCAGAATCGGGTAGATCTGGATACTTAAAATCGTAATCTTTCCGGAAAACGCAGAGGAAAGAATAGATAAAGCGGGATATGTGCCCCGGTACAAAGGAGTGCGATGAGCATATTCTGCAGACGCAGGAAAGATTAAGTTTCGCGTTTTTCATACACGGGATGTATAATATCTTTCGGAGGTTCACCTATGAGAATTACAAAGGTCACAACTGCCGGCGGCGTCATTGTCGGCGAAGAAAAGCTTTCATACCGGGTTTTCAGGGGGGTTCCGTATGCAGAGCCATGCATCGGCGAAAACCGTTTCCGCGAACCGGCAAGGAAAAAACCGTGGCAGGGTGAACTGGACTGCACGGCATTCCGTGAAATGTGTCCTCAGCCTGACCCCACCGGCGGGTTTTACGGCAAGGAATTCTATACCAGCCCCGAGTATCCGCTGCCGGGGCAGAGCGAAGACTGCCTGTATCTGAATATCTGGGCACCGTTCGAATATGACAGGAAAAACTGTCCGGTTGCCTTCTGGATCCACGGCGGCGCGTTTGACCATGGCTTTGGTTCGGAAATGGAATTTGACGGGGAGAACTTTGCCGTCAAAGGCGTGATCCTTGTCACCATCAATTACCGGGTCGGCGTCTTCGGCTTCTATGCGGATGAAGAACTGGATGCATCCTCGGTCGGCAATCTCGGCATCCTTGACCAGATTGAAGCCCTGAAATGGGTGCACAACAATATCGCGGCATTCGGCGGTGATCCGGAAAACATCACGATTTTCGGCCAGAGTGCCGGTGCGGCTTCGGTGCAGGCACTGCTCTGTTCCCCGCTGGCTGTCGGCCTGTTCCATAAGGCCATCATGCAGAGCGGCGGCGGGTATGACAACGGCCTGATCGCAGCCCGGACAAAAGAAGAAGCCATTGAAACCGGAAAGATCATCCGGGAACTGGCCGGTGCGAAAAACCTTGCGGACATGAAGAAGGTGGATGCGAAGAAGCTTGTCGACCTGCTGCCGGCACTGTACGGCAGGCTGAATAAACTTGCCTTCGGTCCGGTTGTGGACGGGTATGTGCTGAACAAGAGCTTTGACCAGACCCTGCTTGACCGGGAAACCGCCGATGTGCCCATCATGATCGGCATGACTTCGCAGGATATTACGGTCGGCAAGGGGGAAGATGCCCGGGAAAGCCGTTTATATGACGGATGCCTGCGCTTTGCCCGCTTCCGCAGCGAGCAGTCGGTCAATC
>JAFWCP010000364.1 GCA_017536845.1 Solobacterium sp.
AATGGGTTGACATGTTTGAAGCAGGCTTCATTGACCCGACCAAGGTCACCAGAACTGCTCTGCTCAACGCGGCAAGCATTGCCGGCATGTTCATTACAACCGAAGCAGCGGTTGCGGAAATTCCCGCACCGGCACCGGCTGTACCCGCCATGCCTGAATATTAATTCCTGAGCATTGAACAACAGCGGCATCATCGCCGCTGTTTTTTTTGATACAATGATGAGGAAGTGAGGTGGCTTTATGAATGTATATGACTGGGATAATACGATTTACAGGGGGGATTCCACCTTCGGGTTTATCATGTACCTTTACACCCACCGTCCAAAGACCCTGCTGTCGCTGCCCCGGACGGCTCTGTTCGGGCTTCTGTACAGGCTCAGGGCGGTGAAAAAGCTGACGTTCAAGGAAAATCTCTACCATATGTTTGTCTATGTCGACGACATGGAAAAGGTGACGGATGAATACGTTGCTTCCCATATGAACCATATCAAGGACTTCTATAAAAAACAGCAGAAGCCGGATGACGTCGTTATTTCCGCTTCGCCGCTGTTTCTGATCAGCCGTTTCTGCGAAAAGGCCGGCATCGAAGCATATGATGCTTCGGACGTGGACATCCATACAGGAAAGTACACCGGCATCAACTGCCATGGCGAAGAGAAGGTAAAACGCTTTTATGCCATGTATCCCGATGGCAGGATCGATGATTTCTATTCCGATTCCTATACCGATTCTCCATTGGCAAGCATTTCCGAAAAGGCCTATCTTGTCAAAGGGGATAAGATCAGACCCTGGTAAACAGATCTGAATATGAAAACCCGCCGGAAAACCGGCGGGTTCGTTGTTGATCAGCCGTTGAGACGGACGCTCTTCTTTTTGTCGAGCATTGCTTTCAGCAGGCTGTAGACGCTGTCATTGGCTTTTTTGAAGTCGCAGGACAGGCATTTGCCCATGGTCATGGAAAGGGAAATGCCGTTTTTGTCCCTGGCAACGGATTCGACCTTGTCGTATTCGATCTTGACGCCATCCGACATGTTGGAGACAATCCCGGTCTTCGTATACAGGATGCCCTGGGGCGTGCGGGAAAAGAAGGAGGTCATGTTGTCAATGGCCAGCACATCTTCAAAGCGCACATTGCGGCCATAGGCCCGTATGGCTTCTTCCACCTTGTCCTTTGCCTGGGATGCCCTGACCATGCGGGGATCTTTGCCGGAAAGGATATAGTCAGCACAGGCCTGGATGCCGGCCGCCCTGATATCCTTTTCCTTCTGCAGCTGGGTGCCGGCGGCAGCCTGGCGGCGGATTTCCCGCTGGCCTGTTTCGTAGCGGTAGGCCATGGTCTTCTTCAGTTCTTCCGTTTCCTGTTCATCAGTTTCAAACAGCGGGAATTTCTGGTTCAGTGTGATGCCAAGATGGACAGAAGGGTTCTTTGTGACCGCGATCATGGCGGAAGCGTAGTCGGGATGGTCGGCCAGGTATGTATCGACAAAGCCGTAATTGTCCCAGAAATGCATCGGTGACCAGAGCCTGAAACGGGCGGTATTCATGTAGCTGCGGATGGTGCGCTCGGCGTTCTCCGGATAGCGGGAATCCATGCACAGCATGCCGTAGTCGATCGGCAGGCCGGTAAGGGGCATGACATCGCCTTCAAAGGCCCTTCCGAAACCGGGATTCATGGTCGAACCCCACAGGGCGAGGTCGCCGCTGTGGAAGATCGTCTTGCCGGCATGGCGGATCAGGAAGGCAACGCCAAGGTCGGTGGAAGGCATCGTTTCGACAAGCATTTCCCGATCGGCGGAATAGAGGGACTGATTGCCGTCCATC
>JAFWCP010000365.1 GCA_017536845.1 Solobacterium sp.
GGGAAATGGGGATCTGGAAACTGCTGTTTCCATCTGCTTTTACAATCATGGTGATACTGTTTCTGAGTGCTGACCTGCTCGGATTTTTATACGTATATCAGATCTTTACCCCGTACCTGCTGTGGCCGGCGTATGGGCTGGCTTGCTACGCCCTGCTGGTGCTGGCCCTTGGCCTGACCCGGTTTTTCCTTCGCAGCATCCGCCGCGGGAAGGAACTGCACGATATCCGGATCACCATGAGCTTTACCCTTGGCATGTCATGGATCCTCAACATCCTGTTTGCCGGGTATTATCTGTACGCCGGGCTGACCTTTCACTCCTTCTGGTTTGATACGCTGGCCCTGTTTTATCTGTCCCTGTCGACCGCCCGCATGGTGCTGCTCATGGAATTCCGCCATGACCAGCCCAACCTGCGTTCGGAATACCGGAAGTACACCGAATGCGGGTATGCCCTGCTGTTTATGACGATTGCCCTGGTCATGGCGTCGTTTTCAATCGTCAAGGAGCATCACTTTGCCGCGTACAAGGACTATCTGATGTATATCCTGGCCGGGTTTTCGCTGTACCTGATCGTTTCATCCCTGGTCGGCCTGGCCCGCTTTTACTACTACAACTCGCCGGTCCTTTCCGCCTGCAAGATGCTTTCCCTGGCTTCTGCATCCATCGGCATCTATTCGCTGCAGACGGCCGTCCTGGCCCGGCTGTACCATGGGACAGCCCTGGAGGAAACAGCCAACCGCATCACCGGCACCGCGATCGTCATCTTCATGCTGGTGCTGTCGCTGTTCATGATCGTCAAGGGCGGCAGAAGGCTGGCCGATGAGCAGACCGGGGGAAGGATGATCACGATCGAACAGACGATGAAGAAAAGAAAAGACGACAGCCAGTCATAAGGAGGAAGCCATGGCCGTGAAACTGCTGAAAGCACTGTATATTATCCTGGCGGTGTTTGCTGCCCATGAGGTCTGTGTCATCCTGCATGAAGCCGGCCACCTTGCCGGCGGGCTTTTGTGCGGCTACAGCTTCCATTCGTTCCGCATCGGCTCCCTGCAGCTTTCCCGGATTGACGGCCGCTGGCATTTCAGCCGGGTGAAAGTGGAAGGCACCTCAGGCCAGTGCGTCATGGTGCCCCCGGCCAGCGATCATCCGGAAGATGTTCCCTGCCTGCTGTACCATGCCGGCGGTGGGCTGGCCAATGTTGTGACGGCTTTGTTCAGCCTGATCGGCCTGCTGGTGAGCGGGAACCTGTATGTCCGTGCCTTCCTGTTTCTGACCGGTTCGATCTCAACGGCCCAGGCGCTTCTTAACCTGGTTCCTTCCATGATCCAGCTGCCCAATGACGGCTATAACATGCGCTGCTGCAAAGAAAGCAGGGAAGACAGGATTGCCATGTACAGCATCCTGCGCCGCCAGGCGTATCCTGACCGCACGCCGTCGGAAATGCCGGCTTCTCTGTTTTCATACAGCGAAGAAGGAAAGTACAGCCGGGTATCAAAACTGCTCCATGGCAGCTTCCTCCTTGACCAGCTGCGCTTCAGGGAAGCGGAAGCCTTCTTTGCGGACTGTGCCAGGGATGATGAAGCCGCCTTTCCGTATTACCGTCTGGAAGGTGCCTGCGAACAGCTGTTCTGCCTGCTTGTGCTGGGGGAAAAAGAAAAGATCACCGACGTATATGACGATGCGCTTCAGGATTATCTTGAAAAAACGAAAAAGACAGATGCTGCCAAACGGCGTGTTCTGTACGCCTTCAACCTGCTGTACCGCCATGATGAAAAGGCGGCGGAGGAAGAATACGCCGCCGCAAAGCGCCTGATCGCCAGGATGGACAGTCAGGGTGAAGCCCGCATGGAAGAAAAACTGCTTGCCATTGTCAAAGACAAGGCCTGACCCGCTGACGGCGGCGTTTTTTCTGATGGGATCGTCCCTTCGAAAGAAAGAATGCGCCTCTTATAAACATATAGCGACAGAACATTATCTGATGCTATAATAAGGACAGGAGGATACATTTATGCTGTTTTACTTTACCGCCACCGGCAACAGCCTGTATGCCGCGAAGCAGTTTGATGAAGAAAGATACAGCCTAGCCCGGGAGATGGGAAAGGATCATCGCCGCTATGAGGCAGATGCCATCGGTATCGTCTGCCCGCTTTATGAATTTGACCTGCCAGAAGTGGTCAAGGAATTTATACGCGGTTCGGAATTTGTCACAGACTACTTCTACATCGTGATTACCTACGGTGCCCATGACGGCGCTGTTGCCCGCAGGGTGGAGACATTCCTGACGTCCATCGGAAAAAAGGCAGATTATATCAACACGGTCATCATGCTGGACAATGCCCTGCTGGTCTTTGACATGGATGAGCAGAGGAAACTGGATCCGGGCAAGAAGGTGGATGAACACCTGGCGGCGATTGCCGAAGACATCAAAGCCCGAAAGCACTATATCCAGCCGGCCGCAAAAGAAGAAAGCGAATTCTCCGAAGGTTATCTTGCCCATCGTGAGAAGTATGAAGCTTCCAATGAGAATCCTCTGTATACGGTTCTGGATAATTGTGTCGGCTGCGGCATCTGTTCAAAGGTATGTCCGATGGGCTGCATCGAAATCCAGGACGGACGCCCGTCCTATGACTATACCCATTGCGCCGGCTGCATGGCCTGCATCCAGGCCTGTCCGCAGAAGGCAATCCGCTTCCGGAGCAGAAAAGAAGTCAATCCAGGCGCCAGATACCGCAACCCGAACATTACGCTGGCGGAGCTCATTGCGGCCAATACCAGGAAATAACCAGACAACAGGACGGCAAAAGCTGTCCTTTTTACATCATGCCGGATTTTCCAAAGGTTTTCCGTTGCCGGCATTCCGTGCATGCGGGATGGATGGCTGCCGTCCTTCGGCATTTCAGAACAGCTCTGACGCATGGCGAAGATGCCGTGCGTTTTCTTCTGCACGCAAAAAC
>JAFWCP010000366.1 GCA_017536845.1 Solobacterium sp.
CAACCGCCAGACGTCATATCCTTCCCGGGCAAGTTTCCGGACAAGGCTGTAGTCCTTATAGTCAATGTCAAATACATGCGAAGAGTACGTAACACCATGTATCAGTTATATGTTCTTTTCTGAAGCCGTGCCTTCTGCGGAAACCCGGTCCAGGTGAAGGTCAATCCCGTTTCTTTCCAGAGCATATTCCGTATAAACATATTCTGTTTCAGCCTGCCTGTCTGGCTCATGAACAGGTGTGCTTTTATGGCATCCCGCAGATAAAAGCAGACATATAACAACCAAGATGCATCATTTTTTCACTGTCGTATCTCCTTAATCAATTTCAGTTCCTGTTCTGATCAGTACTGCACAATCGGTCAGCTGGAATGACTGACTTCCGGCGGCTATTCATATCAACTGGCTGATAGTGGTCTTGTGTATGTGGATGCCGATGGTATCGTTCAGTATCTTCCGACGGATCATCTCACGCATCCATTTCCGCAGTGAAAGAAGATCTGTGAAATCCTTCAGCATCCGTCAGATATCCTGCATCCAGAGAAACAGACCTGGATACCATAAATCATAACAGGGCCGCGGACGGTTTGAAACCGATAAAAGCAGCAGATTCCTCCTTCTTCTGCGGTGCCTGCTGCTTCAGCAATGCCGCCATGATTCTGACTGTTTTTCAGACAAAGAAACTCCGGAACAGTGCCGTTGACTGCATGATCCCGGAGTTTCTTGATTTGAGCTATCCTGATTGTCCATGCCTTCACTTCAGCCGGAAGACCTGCCCACGCCGCAAGATATAAACGTATACCGCAAGCCGATAGAACGGGCTGCGCGAAGCCTCTTTCCCTGAATCAGCGGAAACAGCATCATCAGGGCAGCGGCAAATATCCTTCGATCACGTCTGTCCATCAGGAGCATCAGCACCGCTTTAAACAGCCCGCCCTTCAGATCCTGCTCTGTTTCTCACTGTTCATGACGCTGTCTTGCGTTTACCGTATCAATGTGACAAACCACCCCACCAGCGCAGCGGGGATCAGTGCGAAGATGATGCCGGGAAACAGCATTCCCTTCAAATGAAACCACTTCTGATGATAGGCCTTGTCCATGTGCTCTGTTCCTTCCAGCCGGAACATCGGCAGGTTGGCGAACAGTACCCAATCGAGGAAAAATGTGTCGTAGATGCCGATCCACAGCATCAGGCCGAAAGCCATCAGAAAGCCCTGCCTGAATGTTTCTGCTCCGGCAGCCAGAGAGCAGGCCAGAAGGATCCCCGTGAAGAGCAGAACGCCGAGCCCTTTTGTCAGGAACACATTTGCAGATCTGTAGCTTACATCAACCTTTTCGTGGGTTCTGAAGTACTCCTTCTGAATGTCAGGCGGATAATTATGGATGCTTGCGGGACTGTATTTTCTGTCGCCTCGAAAATACGTGAAGATAATTGCCGTAAAGATTGCCGCAAAGACAGCCATTTCGATCAAAACTGCCGGGATATTCATATTCATGTTCCTTTCTTTGAATCTGATACGTTATCAGTTTTTATCAGCTCATCCCTTCCGCAAGAAGGCCTTTTACCGGCAATGCAGGCAGCAGCCTGTCAGGAATTCCCGTTTTTGACCGTCAGCCGGTCAAAACAGTTTTCTCCTGCAGGAAGCGTTTCATCATGTCGTTTTTCCGGAGGCATTGATCACACCGGCAAAGACTTCCCTTTGCATTTTCCGGTTTGCGGTTTTCAGAACAGACTGCAGATCCATGCCGCCAGTGCAGATGCTGATGGGAAAATGACAAACAGCTTCAGCAGCTGGCTTCTGATGTTGAAACCGTATTTTCTTCCCTCCATCACATGTTCCGCCTCCGGGTAATAATGCTGGAAGAAGTGGAATTTCAGAAGCAGGAAATTGTCAATGAGCGCCATGTCACAGATCTTGTAAATGGTAAAGATCAGCACAAATCTCAAAAAGAACTGCCGGAAAGTGAATCCGCTTCTGAAGCCATCCCAGATGGCGATCATGCCTGTTCCCAGGACCATCAGAACACTGATGATAAAAAGCGTCCATCCGATGGTCCTGGCCCCGTAGAAGAGCTCCTGTTTTCTCTGCACCAGCACTGCTTTCGCTTCTTTGGGGGCAGAGGAGAAAAACCTGTTATCCTGAATAAACGCAACGGCTGATAACAGCATCAGAGCCATTGCTGCGCAGAATACAACTGCCAGATAAATCGTCAGAATCATCTTATCCTCCTTTTGACGGCCGATGAACAGCCAGTTTCACTCATCCCGCATAGATCTTCCGGATCTGTTCCCACGAGGGCATCATCGCCCGCAGACGATCAAATGCCGGCATCGGGCAATCGGGTTTCTTTTCCCGGATCATCCGGAAGGCTTCATCCAGATCTTCCATTTCATCCGGGGCGTGACGACAATGCTCTGTTGTGCAGAGCGCACCAAGCCGCGTCCTGGACATCCAGTAAATGACCAGCCTGACCATCATGTTCATGGGTCCCGGTTCCAAAGACTTTTCATCCCCCGCCGGGCGGACCGGATAGCCAAGCGCCATAAGCAGATGGTACGCGTCTGTGACCGCTTCAAGCATCAGCTTTCGCTCAGCCCGCGTGGATTTCTTAAGATCACATCCTGTTCTGTAGCACAGATAGACAACCGGCAGGATAAACGCTGCGTGGTATTTCAGCCATGCATCCATATTGTCGCAGTAAACCACGGAGAGCCTGCTGCCGGAGAACGCCTTCCGAAGGACCGCCTTCACCGGTTCCGGCACTTCCGCATGTGCTTTTCCGATGGTCAGCCGCCCGTCACCTGTGTGGACGGTTGTGAGCCTGCCGTTCTCTCTTGTTCCGGCAGTGGAGCCAAAAGCGAACAGCACCGTCTTCGGAATCCTGCTGTTTTCATGTATCCGGGCTTCCATCTCAGAGGCCGACAGGTTGTTGCCTGTCAGCACAACGATCGGGCTGTTGATTCCGGCAAGGTCAGGCAGAATGTGTTCCATCTGCCGGTACTGCATGACGGCAAACACAATGTCATACGGTACCTCGCCGGGGGCTTCCAGAACGCGAAGATGATCCACCGTATCCTTTCGCTGAATATAATGATGGATCCTCAGTCCGTCTGTTCGAAGTGTCTTTGCCCATGCACCCCGGGCGACCACGGTCACGTCATTGTCTTTGGCCGACAGTGCGTGCGCAAGCTGTCCGCCGATTACACCGGCGCCATACACCAGAATCTTCATATTCCCTCCTTCAGCAGTCTGATCCATTTCCTTTGCCGGTGGGCATAAAAGGCATTTGCCCACAGCCAGATCAGCACCGTCTTCCATCCGGCCTGTATCTCCACTCGGTCGGTATATCTCGTGTGCTTCGCATCAGCCGGTTCCATCAGGATGTCATGATTCCACACAGGGACATGCTCGTTTTTCTCCCGGCTGCTGACCACCGCGGGGTCGAACCGCACGATATGAATCGTGTGCGTCCCGAAGGGGATCACGCCAAAGAGCCGCAGCCGATAAGAAGACGTACTGCCCACGGTCCAGATCCGTTCGGCATCATCCACCGGCTCAAAAGCCGCAAAGGGCTTTGCGATATACTGAAGCGTCTTGAGCTGCTGCAGCTTCTGAAAGACATCATCCCTGCCCGAGGGAAAGACGGATGTTTTCAAAACGATCATTGTTCTCCTCCACGTTGTATTTACCGGTTCTTTTCCGTACCCTCTCTGCCAGCCCCGTTCTGTGCGCTCAGCCTTTTCTTTGCTTCCTCCGGCAGTGCCTGTCTGTCGCCGAAATACCACCAGTCGCAACAGTCATCGCCTTGTGCTACGGTGTGTGTCCGGATCAGAACACCGTGCATGGCTGCGGCGATTCTGTAATCCTGCGCACAGATGGCCGGAAGAAATCCTTCATAGCCATGGGCCCTGCAGAAATCCACATTGGGGCACATCCGGGTGTGGATCGCAAAGCCTTCTGTATGCCCTTCCGGGTTCATCTCTACGCGCCAGGTGTTGCCCCACTCACCACGGCCGGTATGCCGGTCGATTTTCTTTTTATAGCCGGCATACATTTTCGTTGCCAGTTTTGCCATCAGCGGGCTGTTCCAGCCGATGAACCTTCCCACTGCCTCGGCTGGTTTCACAACGACCTCACCGGCGAATTCATCCAGCTCCGGGATACCGATCCGACGGTCACAGGCCTCATAGAAAGCAAAAAACGCGATCAGAAAATCCAGATCCTTGAACTGCATGTTTTTCCTGCCGCCGATGTCCGGTGTTATCTTCCGGAAGGCGTCATACTGACGGTCAGCCCTTTCCAGGATCCTCTCCGTTTCGTTGGGAAACCGCTGCTTCGCCATGGCACGGATGATCTTTTTGTATTTCTGTGCGATCATTCTTCCTCCTGCTCGTATCGTCATCATTGTAAAAACACCAGTGTCTTGATCACAGACTCCTTTTGGTGCATCATGACGGATTCACCATGCATCATATCCGGAATCCTGATGATCTGCGTCTTGAGAAGGTACGGCTTTGTCCATTTCAGAGCGCAGCATAAATCCTGCTCCTTTGTGCCGCGATGATTGCCTTGCCCACCGTGATCTCCTGCCTTGCCGGGAAGCGTATGGCCATGCCTGTTCCCCTTCAGGAAGCAAAGGGCATTTCCCCTCTCGCTGAAGCGGAAAGCCATCGGCAGTATTCCTCCAGATGCTCTCCTGGATATCCTACATGCCCGTACCCGCTGACCAGATGGTACTGCGCATAAGGATAGGCCTTCTTCAGTTTCCTACGGCAGAAGCGCCAGGCCGATTCTTCTTTGGAATAAAAGAAGTACAGATTCTTCTGGAACTCTGTGTCCATGTCCGGATAGTCGAATGTCACACAGGCGTCGGCCTCCCTCTGCAGGGTTTCGTCGCTCATATAAGCAGCATTCCGGCAGATCGGTTCGAGCATGCTGAGGTAGCGTTCCGACCTTCCTCCGGAGAATTTCACGATTGTCGGTTCCCGCAGCGCCTCCGCCAGGGTCTTGCCCCTCAGGTTTCCGACAATGGTTTTGAATTTGCTGCCAAGCAATCTGGAAACCACCTTGGGGAAGCGAAGAAACGGCCCGCCGTCAAAGAAAGCTGCACCGGCTGCAATATCATTTTTCTTCAGCTGAGAAAGCAGCTCCATTCCCACCTCTGCACCCATGGACTGGCCATATACAAGGGCGACGGAAGTGATGGCGTTGTCGCGCAGATAACGTATGATTTCCTCTGCCTCAGAGCTGCGTGAGCTGAAGGGCTTTTCGCTTCCCGCGTATTGTCCGTTGTAGTCAACCGCCAGAATGTGGAACTCCGCTTCCAGTTTATTTATGATATCCGCCATGGTATCTGCATTGCAGAAGGATCCCGGCAGCATGATGATGACCGGCAAGCCTTCTTCTCCATACGTATGTATTTTCATGTCACGTTTCCTCCCGTTTCTGAAACGCATCAATTTCTTTATGCACCGGCACTGCATCCTGCCCGTATCGATGAAATGGGCTTTCGTCTTCTTCGCATGGATATCCTCCCTGAGCCGGGTGAGCAGAATGCCGCTGTCTTCTGTTCATTCCTGATATTTCAGCAGGAAGTCACAGCAGTCGCCGCCGCGGCCGATGGTCTTTGTGCGGCCCCAGATCAGCCTGGGGTGAAGATTGCCGTATCAGGCGTCATCACCGTCACAGAAGGCCCGCGTGATTTCCGGACAGCCGTACCGTCTGCAGGTTTCAAAATACGGGCAGCGCACAACATTCGCCCTCGCCTCATTTTCAGACGATTCCGGAAATTCATAAAGGAAGCCTGCATCCGGGCCAAAGCTTTTGAGTGCCACTTTCATAAATATCCCCGGAATCTTTTTTGCCAGTCCGAATACCCGTATTACACGCTGCAGATATGGTGCGTAAACAGCCGCAGCCCGCTGAAAATATTCACGCACATACCAGACCGCCTTCTCCTGGTCTACACCTTCCTCTTTAAGCGCCTCATATACGGCAATAGACGGATAGATGCGCTTATAGGTATGTGCCCGAAGTGCCTTGGAATCCGAAGCATTCTCAAGGCACAATGCCTCATAGCGTTTCTGCGCTTTCTCTGCAGCATGACGGGCACGTTCTTTTCCGATCTCTTCTGCGGCAATTGCACAGGTGGATCTGATGAGTCTTTGCATACTTCCTCACTCCTTTGGATCTTCCAGTTTCAGATGAAGGATCCGTCCCAGTTTCTTTTTCTCTGCAGTCTTCATGGAGATCCTTGTCGCAAGGCTCAGTTTCCTGCCCAGCATCCTGAGCGCATCCGGGAAGAATGTTCTTTCTTCCAGCAGGACAGTCCCGCATTTCCGGGCAAACTCCCTGCTGTCGTTGATCCCGAAATAGATCAGGGCATCCTTGTTGCCGGTCCTTTTGATGAACCAGTTGGTATATATGAGGCCTGCCTTGCTGGTGGCGTCAAAGATCATTTCCGCCCCCGGCAGAGCAGCCTTGCAGTTTTTGATAAAGCCGATGACCTCTTCTTCGTGAAAATACTGGAACACGCCGGAGATGAGCAGCAGCGTCGGCAATGAGCTATCGATCTGAGCAGCCCATTCCATCCTGAACATGTCCCCGGGAATCGTCATTTCCATTTCACGCTCACCGAACTGTTTTCTTCTTGCTTCGATGACTTCCGGCAGATCACATTCAAACCAGTGAACCGATGGAAGCCTTTCATGCATCCGGTCATATGCGGTTTCCAGGCCTGCACCGAGATAGACCACGCTGCATTCTGCATATTTCTCAGCAAAGGCCGTTACCATCAGGTCCATGTTGAAGTACCGGGCAGCCGAAGCCATGTTGCTGTACTGTGAGGCTCCTTTTGCGGCGTCATCGGGCAGAAGCAGCTCAAGTTCCAATGCTTTCTGATCCTCAAAATACCCCGGGAATTCCTTTGAGACAGCAATCCGCGCTGCCAGCGGCACAAACAGGGTGTTGGCCACGCCCGCAAACTTTTCCAATGTCATATTCCTTCTTTCTCAAATACTCTTGAAACGCTCCCAGCCGTCGCCGGCATCCGTGTCATGGCGGACAAAACGGAAATCACAGAGCTCCTCTCCCTGGCACAGCGTCTGCGTCCGGATAAAGTCTGTGTAAGGAAGGTTTCCGTAATTGATGATGTCCGCATGGCAGCACATGGCGCCCAGTTTCATCAGGCCGCGCCTTCCCAGAATCTTTGCGTAAATGCATTCATTGCACTCAAAACGGAATTCATCCTTCGGGCCGTCTTTATGCCACGTATAACGCCAGCCTGTACCGGAACCTTTCTGAAAGCCGAACGGCACGATTGTTTTCATCAATGGCAGAAAGAATTTCTTTTTCGCCAGCTTCTGCATCCCGGAAGGTTCCAGGAACTTCCACATCTCAACAGAGACGAACCTGTATGATTCTTCTTCACTCCTTCCGTGCTTCTGCAAAGTTTCATACAATGCTATGGAGGTCAGAATCTGCGCCATATGTCTGTAGTTTCTTTTGTCGCAGTACTGTTTTTCTTCCGCCAGCAGTTCCCGTATCCGTTCCAGGGTATCTTCCTGTATTTCTTTCGAAAGTGCAGGAAAACAGTTCTGATACCGGCTGACTGCCACCAGTTTTTCCGCTGTATACTTCATATTTCCTCCTCCAGGAACCTTCTTGCTTCTTCAGCAAACCGCTTCGGAAACATCAGCACAAGCTCCGCATGAGCCAGTCCCCTGAATTCTCTGAGAACCGTCTGCGGATATGTCCGGCAGACGAATTCGATGTCATGTTCCTTTTCTCTTGCCCGTTTTTCTTCCTCACCATACCAGTATTCAATTTTCGTATCCACCCGCGGAACCGGGTCCGGCATGGCGTAATTATCCGTAGACCAGAAGACGTTATAGATCGTTTTCGCCGAGAAATGGTCTTTGTAAAATCGCAGCAGAGCACGATAGTGTACCTCCGGATCCTCGCCGGCAGGCGTCCACCTCTCAGGCGGACAGGCGAGCTTCATCACCTGAAGGGATCTGGTCACAAGCATGACCATGATCCAGTCCCTGACGGATATCAGACGGCAGATCAGTTTCGGATATGGATATGGCGTGATCCCGGCATCGATGATCGCTTTTTCCACAGGAATGTCCTCCGCTGCCAGAAACCGTATCACTGCTGCTCCGCCCATGGAAATGCCGTACATTGCTTCCACATGGTCAATGTTCTGTGCTCTCAGGTATTCCGCAGCATCCCTTGCATACTTTTCCAGAGAAACAAACTCCGTGCCGAGCTCATCATGGCCGTCGGCAATGAAAAGATACACATGAAAGTCTTTCGCCATTTCCTCTGCGGAAGCCCTGAACACCCACCAGGGTTCTGCTGCACATTGAAACATGACAAACGATTTGGCATGTTCTTTTCCAAACTCATATACTTTCATTTCAATGCCTTTTTCATAACTGCCACAGCGCAGGGAATGCGGCCTTCGGCCGGCAGGACTTTTACGTCAGGATACCCGGCATCCAGAAAGAACTGTCTGTAGCTTTCCACCGTAAACTGCCGTTTGAAATCCGCTCCGGCTTTCCCGACAGCGCCGACGAAGCCGCCTGTTTTTCCTTTTTCGTCTTTGTTCATGTAGGTCGGGATGATCAGTGTTCCGCCGTCTTTGCAGACACGGTTCAGCTCGTTCAAGGCTGTCAGCGGATTGTCCAGCAGGTGGATCACATTTCCGGCCACCGCCTTGTCAAAACTGCTGTCCGGGTAAGAAAGCGCAGTGATATCGGCATGAGCGAAAGTAATATTATGAAAGGCAGCACAGTTCTTCTTCGCTTTTTTCAGCATCTTTTCAGAAAAATCCGTCGCTGTAAGGTGTCTGCATTTCGCTGCAATCACAGCGCTCAGAAGCCCTGTTCCGCAGGCACATTCCAGCACCACGTCTTCAGGCTCGATCAGCTCGGAGACAATTTTCTTCAGTTTCTGATGCGTCTTCCGGTTAATGACATTGACGAAGATATCGTATACACATGCTGCTCTATCCCAGAACATCCCGTTTCCTCCTTGCTTCCGCAATCACAAATAAACATAAAGTCCCCCTTCCATTAGATAAGACTAACTGATGGGCAAAAAAATATTCTGCTTTTTAAGCGTCATGAGAAGACTGCTTTGATTTCACTCCCATTGTGAGTTGTCCGGGTTTTCCGGCCTCTTCAGAAACAGCCAGGACACGTCCAGAGCTTCTGCAGCCCGGAATACTTCCTGCCGGCATATTGATTCACCCAACGTCAGAAGAAGCCCCATTTACCGGCTGTGTGCTGATCTGACGGATATCCTTTCAATCCACCCTTCTTTCCCGCCGGAAAGACTCCGGAAAAAACGAAGTGGCAGGAATCAGTTAGATTGTCCTAACCGATTGTTATTATATTCCTCAGGAGGAAGAAAATCCATATAAACAAAATCAGCCTTTCTTAGAATACGAAAGACTGATATGTTTCAACTATGAAGTTTTCATGCGGGATCAGAAATCGAGGCGTTCTCCTTTCAAGATGACAGGCTTTGGCCGCCTGCGGCAGTATCAGGATCTCTCCTCCCAAAGGGTTCGGACCGATGTGCCAGAATGGTCATTTTTCTCTTTACGGTAAAACTCACTGGTTTCATGTAAGATCCATGGACTTTCCCGGTTCAGCCAGCGCATTCATTGATTGCAGGTTTTTCCAAATCAAAACACCAGGTCATTCTGCCCGTTTTGCCGGGAAACTCAGCTGTCTGTACAGCTTCGGGTATTGTACCTGTTGCCTCGATCAGCCTTCTTTGCCTTGAACCACTCAGAAAATGATCAGAAGTGAACGATCTCCGCTTTCCTGATCGCCTCTGGTGAAATATCCCGGCCGATACCCGGAAGCTCAGGAACAGTGAAATAACCGTCGACCGGCTGATAGTCGTAAATGCACTCCGCAATCGTTCCGCTGGTCGTGTTGGCGATGTGATGTTCATGGATGATAAAGTTAGGAACCGCAGCTTCCAGTCATGCCGGCTGTCTCTGCCGCTGATGCCAATCCATCGCAAATACAGAAAAGGCCCATAGCCAACCCTGGCGTCAGAGCCTTTCCCCTACGAATTCTTTTCGTATAGCCATCACAATACCGTTCGTGGTCGGACTTCTCCGGAGCCATTGATCTCTCTTGTGACGCGCCAATTATATAATATTACCGCATATAAATACAAACCCTGCTATCAGGGCTCTTTCGAGTATCTGAAAAAATGCAGGTCATACACAGTTTACGGTGTATGCCTGCATTTCGTTTTGCCTGATTCTTTCGATCCCTGCAACTGTCAACATTTTGTGCTTGACAAGGATTCCAGTGTAATTGCTGTCGCTGCTTTTTCAGAACATCACCGAACGTTTTAAGCGGTAATTGTAAATGTGCAGACTGCCCCCTTGATCTTTGCGCCTTTTTTGTCGAATGCCTGTATTGTTACGTCATAAGAGTTCCCTGCTTTCAGCGTATTTTCCGGGAACACGTTATAAAATTCATAAAGTGCAGGGGTTGATTCTCCGTCCGGTTCATTGATTCGCGTGACCCCAACGGTTCTCGTGATACTGAAAGAATCAGAACCATCGGCAGGACTGAAAGTGTAGACCAAAGAATCGGCTCCGTTAAAAAGCTGGTAATAGCTGTAAATATCATCATCGGGCACAATTTCATCATCCTGCAGCTGATAAGGTTTCATCACACCGGCAATCGCAAAGGCACTCTCCGTGGCCTCCCAGCCGTCCGCAGGATCTGTATCGCTGTCCAGTACCTGTTCTTCAGTTGTCAGGAACACACCGTCCAGGATTGTTTCCTTAACATGGTCGATGTGGCAGATCCGGATGTTTTTGTGATCATCGAACGCAATGATGCTGGCCCGCTCGCCTGCAAACGATGGTTCTCCCCGGTCAAAGAAATAGTATTTCACAATATCAGGGTTCTCTGTATTGTGCTCAATCTGCAGGTAGCTGGCGACTTCAAGTGCATAGGACGTACTTGAGTCCCTGTTGCCATATACGAGCATATATATTTTTCCCGGAAGATACTCAGCTGTCTCACATGAAACAGACATAGGCATGAACGACATCTGATAGAATGTTCCAAAAAAACCGGGAAGCAGATCATCGAGAATCGTCAGGTTTTCATCGTAAACCCATTCAATGAGCAGATCCTTGCCGCCTTTTTTGATTGCGGTTTCAGATGTTATCTCATGGATGATCGTTCCTTCTTTTCGTCCGATCTCAATTTCCTTAGAAGTTGAAGCAAGTTCTTTTCCATCCGGGGAAGACAAAGTCACCCGGACCTGGTACTTCCCCTCAGACAAGGCATCATAGGGTCTGCCATCGTGATCAACAAGTCCGAATCCATCCGTTTCAGCAAGACCATGTTCCGGATCGGTGGCTGATACGATGAGCGCGTAGAAATCATGATCAGTAAATACGCATTTCACTGTCGCGTCATGGGCAGAACCATAAGGGTTATTTCTATCAGCAGCAGCCAGTTCGGGGGCTGTATATGCCACCTCGGAAAACTCGGTGTCTTTGTGAAATACCGTGATCTCTTCTCCGATCATGGACGGAATCACGCGATCAGTGCCTTTCTGATCAGCTGCCGCATAGCGCATCTCATTCCCTGCTTCATCCAGAAGCGTCACCCTGAGCAATGCATTGTCCGGGATCGCGCCTGACAGCGTCCCGGAGACCTTGAAATGTCGCCCGGGCGCAATTGTTGATTCTATAGCACTCGGAGTTTTCATTTAGACCTTTACTGTTTCATGTTCAACAGAAACAGGTGTTTCTGACGAAAACCTGTTGCTGCTGGCTGACAATAAAAGTACTGAAATCATTATGCAATATTGAAGTATGATCGTTTGAATTGCCGTCAGCTTCTCTGGTTTTTCTGCGGATAGATGAAACATATATTCGTCCTTTCACATATTCAGTTTTATCAAGATCTCTGCAAACTCGAATCTGTCCTCATGTCCTGCGCATTTCAAGCGCAAAAAGTGCATCGCCCGGAAAGCGGTATGCAGAATCGCACACATAGCCCCGAAGCCAGAGATTCCCATCCACCTTGCGCAGATAGAGCCCCTTGGGGAAAGCATCATCCTTTTCGAGCATTTCGGACAGAACTGTAACGGCCTGATCCGGTGAACTGTGTGTTCCGGAAAGAATGGAGTTCTGACTCTGCGGCTGATCTGTCCATGCAACGCGCAGGAAAAAACCTGTATCCGGAGGACAGGGGCTGAATTGTGTTCCCCTGATATGCTGAAACAGTTCATCAAGAGAGGCTCCTCTTTCCAGGCCCAATTCCTCAAGTGAGGTGATCACTGCCGTCATTTCTGCTGATTCCCCGGCGAAAAAGCAAGGGTGTGAAATATACTTCTGTGCATAATGATTGATCAGAATGCCTCGTTCCTTCATTGTCTGCAGAATCTGCTCCGCTGTCATCGGCACTCTTTTTATCGGAATCCTCAGCATTTCCTTCCCCTCCCCGGATTTGAATCCGTCTTCCTGTACTACCACATTACCGGGGGATTCTCCTTATCCACAGGAATTGTCACTTCGCAGGCAAAGTCTTTCGGCAAGGCGTCACGCGTCCCTCTTAAACGCCAGTAGTCTTTCCAGTATTCCCACCACTTTCTTGACAACGGTTCTATTTCTTCTTCCGTATATTTTCCTTTTTGTCCTGCAATCTCTATTTTATCGCCGCCGACGATAAGGCCAACCACACCGCATCGGGCACAGAGAATGTGTTCTGCGGTTCCAGGAGTTTCTGCACCTTTGAAGCCTTTGACGGGGATCTGGTTTCTGTAATCCTTCAGTAACGACTCAGCTCTTTTATGGTCGTCGAATGCCATGTCATACGTATCGACAGGATAAAGGATCGAATCATCATCACGGAAACGTTCATGCCAGTTTTCATCATTCAGGTTGTCCAGAAAGACCGCAAAGACATGACCATAGAAGCGAACAGCCAGAACATCAGTGGTATGAGTTTCTTTTTCAGCTTTTGTTTCATCATATAGCTGCACATCACAGAATTCCAGCTGAAGCATATCATCACCCACATACCAGCACCACCATGATCCTGCATCAGATATGGCGTCTGCCAGTATGTTGAGCGCATCCCTGCCTGTGATGCCTTCATGGGAACCGGCCTTTGGTTTGTTATAAAACACAGCTGAGACAGGAAGTCTGGCTGTATATCCTGATTCAATATCATGAACAGTAACGATATCACCCTCCTCTATAAACACAGCTTCGTCATACTGCATCTTTTCGGCGTATTCAATATCATCATGTTCCTCTTCAGATACAATATCTGCATCCTCATGATCATGTGCACGATAGTTATCGCGCAGTTTTATTGCCAGATCTGCATATTCAGGCCTGTAAAAAATCAACGTTTTCTTCATAGAACCTCTCAAAGGTTGATTGCCGGCGCTTCGGCGTTGCCTTCATGCCCGCAATGGGCAATGAAACGTCATTGCCCATTTGTTCGTTTGTTTTCCCATCATCCCGGCAGACAGGAAACTGTCAGTCTAAATGGACTTTGTAGCAAAGATAGTTGCCCACGCAGACAAATCCGCACGCCAGCGTGGTCTCTTCATATTCTTTATCACAGAAAAACGTCATCACTCTGCCGCCCCTGCGCCTTGTGTCCGCAATGGCGGCATTCAGCAGTTCCTTATAAATCTTTGGATCATACTTCTTACAATCTATGTCGATACCGAAAATCTCATACCATCCGTCATCTGCATCCGTATAATAGACTGCGCCTTGTGGTTTTCTTTCTGATACTTTTACAAGAATGATCCAGTTGTCCAGGTCTTTGTGAATCCTGTCAGAATTCCAATACATATCACCTTCGATCTGACTGTGGAGGATCCGAAAGCAATCGTAATTTTCTTTGTGGATGTGAATGATCTCACTGCTTTCCTGCACATGACTGCATTGATCGAGATACACCGTATTGTTAAAATCGTCTTCAATACACTCGCATCCTCGTTCGGAAAGATAATTCACTGCCTTCTGATTTTCTGCAGGGAATCCAAAAAACACATCATACCCTTGAAACCGTTCACC
>JAFWCP010000367.1 GCA_017536845.1 Solobacterium sp.
TCGTCTTTGACCATGTGCACCTGTTCCCCAACATCAACGCCGGCGGCTCGGGCGGTTTTGCCAGAGGCCTGATCGAAATCAACAAGGCGAAGGAAGAACTTGGCTTAACGCATATGATCTTCCTTGACGATGATGCGCTGATGGAGTGTGACGCCTTTGTCAGAACCTTCGGCCTGCTCTCTTATATCCGGGAAGAGTATCAGGATGCCTGCATCTCCGGCGCCATGTTAAGGGAAGACATTCCCTATATAAGCCATGAAGCCGGCTCGCACTGGGAAGGGACGGATCCCTGGACCCGTTTCCCCGGCCTGGATTTGAGGAAGCGGGAGAATGTGCTTCTCAACGAAACCATCGACAGGCCGGATTACGCGGCTTTCTGGTATGCCTGCTACCCTCTGCATGTGGCCGGCCTGAGCAACCTTCCTCTGGCCCTGTTCCTGCACAACGACGATACCGAATACGGGCTGCGCAATCCCAACGGGTTCCTGCTGCTCAACGGCATCTGTGTCTGGTGCCCGGGGTTTGAAAACAAGCGGGCCAGCACCCTGAGCTATTATGACGTACGCAACTGCATGATCGTCAACGCCCTGTATGCCAAGGGCGGCAACCTGGGGAAAATGAAGCAGTACTGCCGCAAGCGGATCCTGGCCAATACTCTGCGCTACCGCTATTATGATGCCTTCCTGGTCGCGACGGCGGTCAAGGACTTCCTCAAGGGGCCGGACTACCTGATGGCCCTTGACCCGGAGGAAAAGAATACGGAAATCATCCGCAGCGGCTATACGCCGGTGCCGGTGGAACAGCTGACCGATGATCCGGAAATCCTGGCGGCAATTGAAGCCTACGAACCGCCGAAGGATGTATCGGAGATCTATGACAACATGAAGGCGGCCAACAAGTGGTTCTACGCCCTGACGGCCAACGGCTGGATCTTCCCGGCGGACGGGAAGCTGACGCCCTTTGTCATGGGCATCTGGCCCTATGCCCTGTATCGGAAAAAGGAGATCATCCTCTTTGACCCGGATACGAAGAAGGGGCTGCGGCTGATGAAGAATTACCCGTATCTTCTGAAGAGCCTTGGCACCTATGCGCAGATCCTCTGGATGCTCAGGAAGGATTACACACGGGCGAGAAGGGCATATATCGAGCGGTTTGACGAACTGACAGGCTATGAGGCATGGAAGGAGTATCTTGGATTTGATGAACAGAATCAATGAGCAGCTGGCGCTGCAGAAGAGGTATGTTCCGCTGTACAGGCAGCTTGTCTCCAAAGACATCAAGCTGAAGTACAGGCGGAGCTTTCTGGGCTATCTCTGGAGTGTGCTGAACCCGTTGCTGATAATGGGTATCATGGTTATCGTGTTTTCGAACATGTTCCGGTTCGCCATTCCGAATTATCCGGTGTACCTGATCATCGGACAGACGATTTTCAACTTTGTCAATGAGGCCACATCCAAGGCGATGTGGAGCATCCTGGGCAATGCGGCGTTATTGAAGAAGACGTATGTGCCCAAATATATCTTCGGCCTTTCGACCGTCTCCTCTTCGTTTGTCAACATGCTGTTTTCACTGGCGGCGATGCTGATCGTGTTTGTTTTCAACGGGGTGCGGTTTGCCTGGCCGATGCTGTGGATTCCGGTGGTATTGCTGCAGGTGTTTGTCTTCTCGGTGGGGCTGGGGCTGTTCCTGGCCCAGGCGACGGTCTTCTTCCGGGATGTACAGTATATCTACGGGGCATTCCTGACCGCCTGGATGTATGCGACGCCGATCTTCTATCCGATTGACCAGGTAGGGGAGCAGATCCGCTGGTTCATCACACGTTTCAACCCTCTGTATGCCTACATCCAGCAGTTCCGTACGGTTGTCCTGGATGGCGTCATGCCTTCAAGCGGCCTGATCTTAAAAGGCCTGCTTTGGTCACTGGGCATGCTGGTATTCGGCTTATGGCGGTTCCGGCATAACCAGGACCGGTTTATCCTGTATATCTGAGGAGAGAAGCCATGAGTGAAAATGAATATGCGGTCGTCGTCGATCATGCGACCATCCGCTTCAACATTGCATCGGAACGGATTGACAACCTCAAGGAGTATTTTGTCAAGCTGGTCCGCCGGCAGCTGATGTTCAAGGAATTCCTGGCCCTGGATGATGTTTCCTTTTCGGTAAGGAAAGGGGAGTCCTGGGGCATCATCGGCACCAACGGTTCCGGCAAATCAACGATGCTGAAGATGATCTGCGGCATCCTGAAGCCTTACAAAGGCACGGTTAAGACCTTCGGCAGCATTGCCCCGTTGATTGAGCTTGGCGCCGGCTTTGACGGCGACCTGACGGCAAGGGAGAATATCTTCCTCAACGGTGCCGTGCTGGGCTATGACAACAGGTTCATGAACGAACATTTCGATGAAATCGTCGACTTTGCCGAACTGCACAACTTCCTGGACATGCCGATCAAGAACTATTCTTCCGGCATGGCGGCAAGGCTGGGCTTTGCGATTGCGACAATTGTCAACCCGGACATCCTGATCTGCGATGAGGTGCTCTCGTTCGGTGACATCGCTTTTCAGCGCAAGTGTGAAGCCCGCATGGCTGAAATGCGTGCCCAGGGTACTACCCTGCTGTTTGTCTCCCACTCCATGGAAAGTGTCCGCTCGGTGTGTGAAAACGCCCTCTGGCTGTCGCATGGCAAGGTCATGGCGGCCGGGCCGGTGGAAGAAGTGGCGGAAAAGTACATGCGCTATCTGGATGAAGGCGGCAGGTAAACCAGTACACGAATCAGGCAGGATATCCTGCCTTTTCTGTATGGAAGCGGCAGCAATAAAAAAAGAGCTGTATCGCAGAAATGGACAGAGCACTTGCAAAAGCTTGTGTTTTACGGACAGTGATGATCCTGCTGGCAAATCACCCGGATATCAATGTTGTTTTCTGCCGTTGTCTTCTGATTTCGATCAGATCATCCATTGCCAGTTCCGGGTCAGAAGTGTGAAAGGCCATATCATTACGTTTCATGGTTTTTGCCGGTGCCTGTCGGTAGATATTCCTTCTTTTTCTTTGTGTGAGCAGGCCTAATAGCGATACAGGTATCCGATCCGGTACAGACCCTCAGGAGAATGCTTTTCCCCCTCTGTGCTCAGCGATTTTTCATCCTCTGGTTCCTCCATCAGGTATTCTTCTCCCATTCATTGCAGTTTATTGAAGGGAGAATCCAGATGTCCTGCAACCTCTGAATTCATAAAATCGCGAATGAATCCTTCACTGGCATAAGCGGTGGAATTTTCAAACAGACGACCTTGGATGTCGCAGAGTTTAATTGAATTGCGTCCATGATTTTCCCCTCGCTGCTTCTTTCAGAATTTCATCAATGAACTGGCCTTCCCTGCGAAAGTCCCTGCAGATTTCGTAAGGACGAAGCGGTACTGCCTGGTCTGGTCCGGAGTGCCCGTTTTTCCATCTGTTCGCTGTCATGGATGAGATGCCTGGCATCCTTGCAGGATCATCCTGACTGGTATTCA
>JAFWCP010000368.1 GCA_017536845.1 Solobacterium sp.
ATGGGCAATCGAGCTGCATACCGAAGTGAACATCAGCGAGCTGTCAAAATGGTCGCAGGCCACCAGGACAATGCTGGAAAGCATAACGCCGCCCAGGGAAATCCAGAAGGTCGACCCGAACAGCATGCCCCGCATCAGGCTGGCAATGACGACCCGCATCGCGTTGACGATGATCATCTCCTTGACGCCAAGCAGCCTGATGGTGACCAGGGAAACGATATTGGCCAGGCCGAGCCGTACCAGGAAAAAGATCGGGCCGATGTAGATGGACTCTACCAGGCTTAAGACAATGGCCATGGCGCTTAACAGTGCCAGATAGACAAAATGCTTCGTGCGGCCCGTGTTCATTGTCCGGTATACTCCTGGGCTTCATCTGCCGGCAGGATGACGAGGTTGTTGGGCAGACAGATGATCGGGATGATCGAATCCTTCCCGGCCCAGCCCATCCGCTGGCAGGTATAGTCGTAACAATGGACTTCTTCGACATGCCACTGCAGGTCCTTGACCTCAATGGTCATGTCGCCGATATCTCCGGTTACGGTATAATGCGCATCGACGCCGGAATCAAAGTACAGGATGATGCGGTTGCGCCAGACAACCGCCACCCATTCTCCCTTTGCTTCTTCCGTGGGTTTGGGAACCGAGGCGTACGGGTCTTCGGTTTGCAAAACTTCCGATGCGCTCTGGACTGTGCTGTCAGGGCGGGCCGGGGTCTTGGGCATCACTTTTGAAACGATGATCCATACCACGGCAATCAAAGCCACGACAGCCAGGGCAAGCCATTCTTTTTTCTTCATGCCAGACGCCCTTTCACACAATGACGTAGGATTTCAGCGGCCGTATCTTCCTTGGACAGCAGGCCCAGTGACCTTCGGCCGTCCTTGCCGATGATGGTGACGACATTGGTGTCCACCCCGAAACCGGCGCCGGCATCGCGGATGCTGTTGGCGATGATGAAATCGGCATTCTTCTTTGCCAGTTTCTTTTCGGCATTTTCCAGCAGGTTCTCGGTCTCCATCGCAAAGCCGACAAGGATCTGCTGCTTCTTCTTCGCACCGACCGATGCCAGGATGTCCTTGGTCCGGTCCATTTCGATGACCATGTCCCCTTCCGCCTTCTTGATCTTGTTTTCCGCCTTTGTCTTCGGCGTATAATCCGCAACCGCGGCGGCCATGATGATGACATCGGCGTCATCGCATTCTTTCATGACCGCTTCATACATGTCGGCGGCGCTGTAGACGTCAATGCGGTTCACATTCACCGGCGCGGCCAGTTCGGTCTTTCCCGATACCAGGGTGACGGATGCACCGAAATTGCGGGCCGCCCTTGCCAGTGCATAGCCCATCTTGCCGGAAGAGTGGTTGGTGATATAGCGCACCGGGTCAAGGTCTTCGCACGTCGGCCCGGCCGTGATGACGACCTTCTTCCCTTCCAGGAAGCGGTCGGTTTCCAGCAGCGATTCCACTGCGTCCATGATCACCGAAGGCTCGGGCATGCGGCCTTTGCCGGTATCGCCGCAGGCCAGATACCCGGAGGCGCTTTCCAGCACATGCATGCCGTATTTGCGGCAGACGGCCAGGTTGTCCTGGGTGATCGGGTTTTCCAGCATGGCCGTATTCATGGCCGGTACGATCAGCTTCGGGCATACCGATGCCAGGAAGGTGGTGGTCAGCAGGTCATCCGCAATGCCATGGGCCACTTTGGCAATGATATTGGCCGTGGCCGGGGCAATGACAAAGCAGTCAGCCTTTTTGGCCAGGGAGATGTGGTGCACATCCGGCGTATAGTCGATGGTCATCATATCGGTGATGACCTTCTGGTTGGATAAGGTCTGAAAGGTCAGGGGCGTCACAAAGCTTTCCGCTTCCTTGGTCATCAGCACATGCACTTCATATCCCTTCTTGGTCAGGGATGAAACAAGCGAACAGATTTTAAACGCGGCGATTCCTCCGGTCACGCCGACTACAATACACTTACTCATACGGTTCTTCCTCTTAGACGTTCAGATTATATCACATTGCCGCAATGGCCGCTTCCAATGCAGTCATGTCGGATACAAGCACCTTTGCCCCATGCTCTTTCAGGAATGCCTCACTGCGGTAGCCCCAGGTCACAAGGATGCAGTCCATCCCGGCCTGCCCTGCCGTTTCGATGTCGACTTCCGAATCGCCGACATATACGGCTTCCGCAATGGCCACGCCGCATGCTTTGACGGCTTCAAATACCATGTCGGGAGCCGGCTTGCGGCGGATGCCTTCCCTTTCCCCGGCCGCAATCTCCAGCAGGCCGTTGAAATACTGCTTCACCAGTTCCCTGACCGCATAGTCGCCTTTGTTGGAAACCACCGCTGTCCGGTATCCTTTTTCCTTCAGGCGTTCCAGCAGTTCGGGGATGCCTTCATACGGCCCGGTATGGTCCCCGCAATGTACGCCATACAGTTCATTGAAGGTTTCAAAAACCTTCTCCCGGGTTTCATCATCGGTGTCTGACGGCAGGCAGTGGTTGACTTCATTGCGGATGCCGTTGCCGATGATGGCCCTCAGATATTCCTTTTCCACCGGCGCAAAGCCGTACTGCCGTAATGTTTCATTCATGCACAGGACAATATCCTCCAGAGTATAGAGGATGGTGCCGTCCATATCAAATATGACAAGTTTCTTCATTGCTTTTTTTCTCCGCCATTATTCTATCAGACATCCGTTCAATAAAAGGAAGATCATGCATTGATCTTCCTGAATGGGTTTATTCTCTTCTGAGCGCTTCGATCGGGTCGAGGTTGGCCGCGGTCCTTGCCGGCAGGATACCGGCCAGGATGCCGATGCCCATCGAGAAGACAACCGCTAACAGCGCCGCTTCCGGCGAGAAGACGACCGGGGCCCCGTTGATCCGGTTGATCAGCTGTGCCAGGCCGATGCCGGCCAGCACCCCCAGGATGCCGCCCAGCGATGTCAGCACGACTGCTTCGGTCAGGAACTGGCCAAGGATCGCTTTCTTTTTCGCGCCGATGGCCTTCTTCAGGCCGATTTCACTTGTGCGCTCGGTCACCGAGACAAGCATGATGTTCATGAGGCCGATGCCGCCGACCAGCAGGGAAATCGCCGCAATCCAGATGAGCATCATGTTGGTGGACTGGGCCAGCTGCTGGATGTTCCTTGCCTGCTGCATCAGGTCCTCCGCCTTATAACTGTAGGTATCGCCGTTGTTGGCAGTCTGCAGGTTATTAAGCAGGTCTTCCGCTTCCTTGCCGGCCGTGGTCATGTCGTTGGTGGTTTCACAGCGGATGATGGCCGACTGGGGTTCGTCATACTGGTACAGCAAAGGCCATACCGATGTCGGGATGTACACGGCACCGGAAGACTGCTGGTGATAGAGATAATAGTCTTCGAGCGAATTGATGGTTGGCTCAAAGCTGTCCTTCAGCACCGCCGTGCCGATGACCGTAAAGGGCTCGCCCCTGATTTCAATGGAACGGCCCAGCGGGTCGCCGCCGTCAAACAGCGTCTCATTGCTCTGTTCGTCAAGGATGCAGACCTTGCGGAAATGCTTCACATCATCGGCGGTAATGCCCCGGCCGGTGCGGATCGCATAGCCGGTGGTTGAGAAGTAGGAAGGGTCGATGCCGTAGACATAGCCGCCGTTGAGCGACGTTGACATATGGTAGATGCCATCGTAGTCGTTCCTTCTTCTGAACACGGAAGCGTTGACTACGCCGTTGATTTCCATAAGCTGCTTCCGGGTAGATTCTTCGTCAAATACGGTAATACCGTCGGGAACGCCCATATCATAGGTATATTCCCAGTCGCCCTGGACCAGGCGGATGGTGACGTTGTTCTGGCCGGCGCCGATCAGGTTCTGCTGGATCTGCCGGTTGGTGCCTTCAATGGTGGAGACAATCGTGATGATGGCCGCGATGCCGATGATGATGCCAAGCATCGTCAGGGCCGAACGCAGCTTATGGGAAAGGATGCCCCGGAAGGATAATCTGATATTCTCAATCATCAGTAATACATCCCCCCTTCATTGACCTTTGCCTTGACGCCTTCTATTGCCCCGTCGCCATACGGGAAGGCAAGATAATCATCCAGCGTCAGGCCTTCCTTGATTTCCACGGCATAGCCGTAGTAGGTCTTGCCGGTGGTGACATAGCGCTTTTTCAGGACGCCGTTTTCCATGACCATGCAGTACTTGCCCTGAGCATCGGAGCGGACATAGGCATTCTGGACGCAGATCTTGTTGGGATCAACTGACTGGCCGCCCAGATCCTGGAAGCTCAGCTGCAGGTACGTGCCGGTCGGCAGGCCGGAAGACTCTTCCGAATAGGCGATGAAGTAATAGTAGGAGGCATTGGGATTGCCGCCGTAGTAATTGTTGCTGTTGGAAGGCCATTCTTCAATGGACTGCACGGTTGCCGTATAGGTATTGCCGTCCATCCACGAGGTTGCATAGACCTCCTGGCCGATTTCAATGCTGTCAAGCTGCAGTTCGGAAATCTCACCGCGGATGAACAGGCCCTGGCCGCCGGAAACCTGCAGGAAGGGCGAGCCGTCCTGGGGCGGGGCGTCAGGGGAATTGACGACTGTCACAACCCCGTCATTGCGGGCCCGGACAATGCCGTCGGAAAGCTGTTCCTGACGGCTCTTGAGTTCAAGCTGCGCCTTGCGCAGGTTGAGGTCAAGATCCTTGAGTTCTTTTTCCTGGCGGGCGATCATATCCTTCAGCTCTTCCGCCGTATAGCTCGGTTCAAAGGAAGGCTCTTCCCCGTCAAAGACAGGGAAATCAATATTGCCGTAATCGTCAAAGTCAGCCGGCAGGTCTTCGGCCAGGCTTCCGTAAGGATCCCAGCAGATTTCTTCCGGCAGCATCGGCCATTCCGTCTTCTTGATGCGCCAGGATGGCACGGCATACTGGTAGGTATTGCCCGGCGACGTTTCAATCAGCGCGACATCGTTTTCGCCCAGGGCCAGGCTGTTGAGGAAGGAACCGTAGATCCTTCCTTCCGGGATGACCAGGTAATGGTATTCGGTGCCGATTCTTTCGTGTTCCACCTTGTAGACGGGGTTGTCGCCTTCCTGTTCGACTTCGGTGACCGTTTCAATGGTGATCGGCCTTTCGGCATAGCACTGGGCCGCCGGGTCGACCAGGCGGTTCCAGGCGTCGTTGATCTGCTTCGGTGCGTAGGGGTCTTCCTTGGGGTCGTCAGGGCTGTCAGGGTTAAAGGGATCCGGCTCCGGCTCAGGAGCCGGGGTCGGGGCGGCCGATGGCTTGGTATTGCGCAGCTTGGTCAGGTTGCGCTGGCCCTTGGCAATTTCATTCTGCAGTGACTGTACGCTCAGACGCTGCTGTTCCACGGCAATCTCAACCGTTGTCGTATCATACGCCATCAGGGCGTCGCCTTTTTTGACGGGCTGGCCTTCGGTGACATAGACTTCGGTGATCATCTGCGAGGCGTCGTAGTAGATCGCCTGGGTATCGCTGCTGTAGACATACCCGTTGGTGGTTAAGGATTCGTCATAGTACTGCATGTTCATCATGGACATCGGATAGACGTCTACTTCCTTGGTGGATTTCTGGTAGTTCTTCCATCCGAACAGGCCGCCGACCGCAGCCGCGACGGCAACAATAACCGCGATGATTCCCTTGATCCAGTTCTTCATGCCTTATCCTCCGAAATTTCCCCGTCGATGATGTGCAGGACGCGCTTCGCGTTGGCAGCAACGTTGGCATCATGGGTGATCATGACGATGGTGGTTCCTTCTTTGTTCAGCTGGTCAAACAGCTCCATCACCTGCCTGCCGGACGCCTGGTCAAGGGCGCCGGTCGGCTCGTCGGCCAGCAGGATGCGGGGGTTGTTGATCATTGCCCGGGCGATGGCGCAGCGCTGCATCTGGCCGCCGGAGAGCTGGCTGGGATAGAACCCGACCCTTTCCTCCAGGCCGACCTTGGTCAGTGCTTCCTTTGCCCGTTTTGTCCGTTCGCCTTTCCTGACCCCGGCATAGACCAGCGGCAGGGCGACATTTTCCAATGCCGTTTCCCCGGCCAGCAGCTGGAAGGTCTGGAAGACGAAGCCGATCTTGTTGAGACGGATATCGGCCAGATCCTTTTCCGACGTGGTGGTGATGTCAACCCCATCCAGTTCATAGGTGCCCTGGTCATGGCGGTCAAGGCAGCCGATGATGTTCATCAGCGTCGTCTTGCCCGAACCCGAAGGGCCCATGATCGCGACATACTCCCCTTCTTCAACCTGGAAGGTGACATCCTTCAATACCGGTACGACCATCTGGCCGGACCCGTAGCTTTTATAGATATTGCGCAGATCAAGAATCATCAGTAGCCCTCCGGCATCGTTTCCATCATTCCCTGGTTCATGTTCTGCATGGCTTCCGGCGTGATGACGTCCATGCCTTCGCTGAGGCTGTCATCCGGGAAGGCGATCATGTCGGATTCGCTTAAGCCGGAAGTGATTTCCACCTGCCACATATCCTCATCCGTTTCGCCAAGGGTGACCGCCCGTTTTTCCAGCTTATTGCGTTTATTAGCGGCCCAGACATACGGATTGCCATTGTCATCATACGCGATGAAGCTCATATCCAGCCAGATGCCGGACTTCATGTTGGCCTGGCCGTAATCCGGTTCGATCAGCACATGCTGGCCAAGCATCAGCCCGTCCATGTTGTCGAGCTTCACATAGAAAGGATACTTGCTGGCCTTTTCCCCGCCGCCGTCATAATAGTAGCCGTTCTGGTTCTCATTGACCGGTTCGGTGCCGACTTCATCCACCGTGCCCGACCATGTCTTTGTTTCATCGGCACGGGAGCGGACGATGACCGGCTGGCCGGCCATGATGGTGCCCATCGACTGTTCGGAAATCTTGCCGGCAATGCGGTATTCGCCCAGCTGGGTAATGGAAATATAAGGAAGCTGGTTGCCTAAGTTGTCATAACCGCCGTCTTCGTTGATCGCCTTGACGGTGCCGGCAATCGTTGAATAGACGGTCGCGTTGGCCGCATCGTTCTTCAGCCTTTCCAGTTCCGCCTGCTTGGACTTCAGTTCATACTGCTGCTGGCGCACCTGCAGCTGGCGCTGCTGGATCAGGGTCGTATACTCAAGCTTGTTGTCATTGGCTGCCGTGTCGCGCTGGGCCGCCAGTTCGTCGATTTCCCCGTTGAGGGCGTTGATTTCATTGTTGACGCCTTCAATATCCAGGTTGCAGGCGGTGATCTTGTGTTCCGTCTGCTGGACGTCATAGCGGAACAGCGCCTGGTCCTTCATGACCGTCTGTCCTGCTTCTACATATAATTCTTCCACGTCACGGCTCTGGTCCTTCTGGACGTTGATGGTTTCCTGTGCTTCCACCACGCCCGAGAAACGGTCTGCAAATACCATGCCGCCCTGCATGTCTGAAATCCTTGTCACATAGGCAGCATTCTCAAGGTCTACATTCCCGCTGCCTGAGGGCCTTAAAAAAAACCACCAGCCTGCTGCACCCGCAAGCGCCACAGCGCCGGCGATCAATCCTGTCTTTTTCCAGTTCATAGATCGTTATCCCCCGTCATTTATTCGCTATAATCTTATCACCAATCAGATATATGCCTCAACCTGACAATCCTTAAGTTTTCTTAACACTTCCGCTTCAGCCATGGCGCATCAGCTCTGCCCGCTCCCGGCAGGGGATGGACAATGCAGATCAGGAAAAACGGAACGTTTTCTGACAACTGTTTCTTTTCAGGTATTATTGATGTTTATATTCTATTCAGAATGACATATAATTAAACTGTTTTTCAAGGAGTTTATTCACATGAATATCGCAGTCATTTATCAGTCCCGTTCCGGCCACACCGAAGAAATCGCGGGTGTGATCGCCGCAACGGCAGGCGTAACCGCCGTGAATATCGCCGACAAGCCGGATCTGGAAGGTGTTGACCTTCTGTTCCTGGGGATGGGCGTATATGCCATGCGTCCGGATCGAAGCATCATGAAGTTCATTGACAGCCTGTCACCGGAGAAAGTCAGGAAAGTCGCCCTGTTTACCACCTCGGCAACCTGCAACCCCACCCATATCGAAGGCGTGCGCAAGGCACTGCTTGCCAAAGGCATTCTGACAGAAAACGAAGCCTGCCTGGCAAAAGGACAGTTCCTGTTCACCCAGAAGGGCCATCCCAACGATGAAGACTTCGCCATGGCGCAGGATTTCGCCGCGCGTATCATAGAAGCCAACAAGGAGTGAGGCAATCCACAGCCTCACTCCTTTTCTTCTGCTTCTTCGAGTTTTGCCCGCATTTCTTCGGTAAACTGCTCCAGGCCGGCCTTGATGCCCTGCGTCGTCTCGGTCGCCCCGCTGTAGCCGTTGATCCAGAGGTCGCCCCCGGCAACAGCCCCGCGCAGCACGCCGAGCTTGCCGTTGTTGAACCAGTTGATTGCCTGGCCGCCGACGGTTCCGGTTTCATTGGGGCCAGCGGCCTTGATCGCCGAAATCGAGCCGCCCTTGACTTCAATGGTCAGGGTGATATCACCCTTGTAGCCGGGATTGACATAGGTATAGGTTCCGTCACGGGGATCCTGGACCGAAGACGTGCTGCCTTCTGCAGGCTGGGCACAGGCACATAACAGCAGTGCGCTCAATGCCCATACAATCATTTTTTTCATACTTCACCTCGCTGTGGATTATACATCATCCCAGCCAGACATCCAAGACCATCATGGTGCTGAAACCGCAGGCAAAACAGACCGACGCCATGTTGGTATGGCTGCCTTTGCTGAGAGAGGGAGCCATTTCTTCATTGATGACATAGATCATCGCCCCGGCCGCAAAGGCCAGCAGGAACGGCATCATCGGCAGGAATACCTTCGATGCAAAGACGATGAGCAGCGCCCCGGCCGGCTCCACAGCCCCGGAGAGGATGCCGTAAAGGAAGGCCTTGTTCTTTGTCGTCTGCGTTTTCAGCGGCATGGCGACAATCGCCCCTTCGGGAATGTTCTGCAGAGCAATGCCAAGAGAAAGCGCCATGGCCGCGGAAAGGGTGGTGTCCAGGCCATGGTACCAGCCCGTAAAGACAACCCCGACCGCCATCCCTTCCGGGATGTTGTGCAGGGTCACCGCCAGCAGCATCCTGCTCACACGCGACAAGCCGGACGGCATGCCTTCTTCGCTTTCATCCATATGAATATGCGGCACCACCACGTCAAGCACAAGCAGAAAACCCATGCCGCTCATAAAACCGGCCGTCACTTCCCACAAGGACCCCGCATCCAGAGCCGGGGCCAGCAGGGAGAAATAGGAAGCGGCCATCATGATGCCGGCCGCAAAGCCGATCAGGATCTTTTCGGTTTTTTCGGAAACCGTATCTTTCAGGAAGAACACCCCGGCCGCTCCCAGCGTCGTCCCGGCCAGGGGGATCAGGATGCCTTCCAGCATGTTCAGAAACATACCCGCCTCCATAGTTAGTTATATCTAACTATTATCAGTTTACCCCTGCCCGCTTCGGCTGGCAACCGATATGATTCTTAACGAAAAAAGAGGCTTTCCTCAGCCTCTGATAAACTTCTCGATTTCTGCTTCCGGCACACCCGGCAGGATCTTTGTCAGATGACGGAAAATCCGCTCATAGGATTCTTCCGGGCTGCGCTTGTACACGCTGTTTTCAAACCGCTTCCCGTAGAATTCTTCGGGGATGGCATAGCGGGCAATGCCCCAGCCGTAGAAATTCCCGTTTTTATCCACCTCATATTCAAAGTCGGAGGTCAGCACATAGCATTCCATCTGCAGTTTTGTGATCAGGGTATCAAAGCCTTTGCGCGGCTCCCAGGAGTCCTTTTCGACCGTGCGTGGTTTTACGTAGCCGCCGATGGCCTTGGCATCCTTGGACAGGATGGAGTGGCGGGAAGAGATGATGTTGTAGAGATACTGTTCATTGTAGGCGGCCAGCCCATCCTCGCACCTTGCTTCAAAGTCATAGCCGTCACGCCTGACATTGGCAAAATCGGGGAACCACTTCTTTGAAACAAAGCCGGCCTTTTTCGCAAAGAACACCATGCAGGCTATCTATCCGCAGCTCCAGTGCCTCGGCAAGCTGGAGCGCCGCGTCAGCTTCATCACGACGCAGGAGCTGGAGG
>JAFWCP010000369.1 GCA_017536845.1 Solobacterium sp.
AAAAATTAGCACTCAGGCCTTGACAGTGCTAACAAACAGAGCTATAACATAAGTGAACAAAGGAAAAGAGAAGATCCAACAAGAATCCAAACCCTCCATTCCCTTGCTCAGACATAGTTCAGTATGAACATTCATGAGTAAAGGAGGATAAAGACTATGTTACCGGAAGTATTCAGAAATAACTGGTTTGATGACTGGATGGATGATTTCCCGCTGTTCAACGGGTATCATGACGATGTGGAGCGTAAACTGTACGGCAGACATGCCGGCAGGATGATGCGCACGGATGTGCATGAACACGACGACCATTTCGAAGCAGACATTGATCTGCCGGGCTTCAAGAAGGATGAACTGACGCTGGAGCTGAAGGATGGCTATCTGATTGTCACCGCTGCCAAGGGCCTTGACCTTGACCATAAGGATAACGGCGGCCGCCTGATCCGTCAGGAGCGTTACGCCGGAACAATGCAGAGAAGCTTCTATGTCGGCGAAGACATAACCGAAGAAGACATCACCGCAAAATACGAGAACGGTGTCCTGCATCTCAGCATCCCGAAGAAGGAAGAAAAACCGCAGATCCCTGAAAAGAAAACCATCATGATCGAATGATCTCTCAATCACGAAACAATGTCCGGAATTCCCGGGCATTTTTTTTCTTCAGGCAGGGAAGCCCTTTTTTAAAATGTATCCGCCGGTTTTCATATTCAGAAAAGCACAAGGATATCTGCAAGCTGTTTCCGGCTTTGAAACAATCACCGAAATCTTCAGCAAATGCCCATGTCAATTCTCTCCGATACCTGATCCTGAAGGTCTGTATTACGAAAAGAAATGCTAGAATCTCAAGTTTTCAACCGAAAGTGCCACAAATAACTGCCACCCTTTATAAAACGGCAGTCAATATGAGGCACTTTTTCTGTATTCCCTACAGTGGCCAATCGCGACGATAAAATGAAATTCTGCTATTGATCTTTCCTATAACTGAGCTGCGTGTATCAATACTTCAGCAGTCGCCTGATCTCATTCTTTGTCCGCCTCTTCAGGTTCAGCGGTGCACCTGTCAGACCCGATATCTTTTCTATGATCTCATCATAGTAGACAAACTGCCAGTAGGTGTGATCGATATCCACACAGTTATACCTCTTCAAAGAGTCCAGTATCTGCTCGGCGGTATAACAGCCATCCAGCTGCTTCATCAGGAACTTCAGAAGGCACAGCGATGCAAAGCATGTTCCGAAATGTGCCTTGATGTGATCGGTCGTCCATACATACGCCGGTCTTGCCTTCATCTGGGATTTGGTAATCCTGAAGGTGTGTTCAATTCTGATCAGCCCACGGTATATATTGCGTATCTCCAGCGCTTCCATATTCAGCTCGCTTGTTACAATCGCATAATATCCGTCATACTTCTCTTCTTCGGCGATCTTTCCAGGTCAAGTGACAGTTCCTTTTCTATGATTTCCCCGGTGTCCTTCCTGAACGAAATGTTCTGGACGTAGGATGCCGCTCCGGCTGCAGTCACCCTGTCATACTTCTTTGGATGGGCAATCAGGTCCCTGGCTCTCTCCACCATCCGATCTCTTTCGAACTTCTGCTTTCTGGCATACTTTTCTGAATAATAGACAAGCTGTCTCTGATCAGTTCTTGGGTGAACGATTTTCACAGTGCCGTCAGGCATATCCACATGGATATTCAGGGTGACCGGAATGTTGCGGATTTTGTATACGAACCTGATCTTATCCTTCTGGTTTTCAACATGGTCTTCATCATCCGAGAAGACGAGATCCTGATCAATCAGCACTGTTTTATATCCTTCCTGATTCAGAACCCATGTTTTGAATTCTTTGTCGGCACCGCGGACGGACTTGCCGAACACATATCCGTCCATTGCCTACGGATTATCACTGGTATTGTCACCGGCAAGATGCCATATATTCTCACTTGTATTCAGACCGCGGTCAGCAACATTAATTACACGTGAGATCATGGCGGTGACCCGGGCACGCTCAATTGCCGGAAGCATATGTACCTTCTTGGATTCATTGCCGGGATACAGGGTATAGGTAAGGGGAAGGCCGTCCCGGTCAATCAGCAGGCCCATTTGAACAATCGGGTCAGGCCTGTGGTTCTTTTCAAGGCTTCTTTTTTCTATTATGAAATAGGAACGAACTGGGCCTGATCATAGTAGGAAGAAAACCTGAATTGTGTATATGATTAACTGGTCAGGA
>JAFWCP010000370.1 GCA_017536845.1 Solobacterium sp.
CTGCCTTCGAGGGAGCTGACCGTCTTGTAATCCGCCTTTTCATCGAACAGGTCGACTTCATTGCCGCGGACGCTGAGAACGACCGTGATATCGCCGAAAAAGCTCCGGACATTTGTCCGCAGCACGGTTCCCGGCTCCGCCTGTTCGAGCAGCAGCGCGATGATCTCTTCGACGGATAACAGCGTTTTCATAACACTGCGCGGCTTCAGGCCGATTTCCCGCAGGGAAGCTTCAATAAACAGCATGGCTTCCTCAAGCGTGCTTTCATTGATCACATAATTCGCCTTGCGCAGCAGAAACAGCTTTCTTTTTGCCATATGACTTTACCTTTCATAAAAAGCAAGAGAAAACAAGGGGGCCGGCATCCGGAAAGGGACCGGCGCATCCCCCTGTCTGTTTCCTCACTTTATTTTCAGGATTCTGTGCCTGTATTCAGATCTTCTTTTTCAGGGTCAGAACATTCTGCCTGTCTTTGAATTCATAGGATACATCGTCCATCAGCTTCTTCGTCATGAAGATGCCAAGGCCGCCGACTTCCCTTTCGCCTGCCGGCAGTGTGATATCCGGGTCTTCTTTGGCCAGCGGATTGTAAGGCACGCCTTCATCGCGGAAGGTAATACAGGCCATCCTTGCCTCTTCATCAATCTCAACATGAATTTCCACCATGCCGGTGCGCGGGGCATAGGCATACTGGGCGATGTTGACGAAGACTTCCTCGACGGCGATCCCCGTCTGCGTGACGGCCTTCATGGAAGCATCTGCTTCCATCAGCTTTTCTTCGATAAATTTCTGTACTGCAGCAAGATGGGATACATCCGCCGCTACGGTCATGGTGTTTCTGTCCGTTTCCTTTTTCATTACTTCCATCCCCCTGTATTCCATACACAGCATGGTAATATCATCAAACTGTTCCGCATCCTTGACGAAGGCATCCACTGCCTTGCGCACATTCTGCAGTATCTGCCTGGGCTCGGCACCGGTATCTTCGTTCAGTGCGGCAAGCATCCTGTCCGTCCCGAACATCTTCTGTTCCGCATCGGTCGCCTCGGGCACGCCGTCGGTGTAGACAAACAGCTTCGCGCCTGGTTCGAGCTGCAGTTCATATTCTCTGTACTTCATGCCGGCCATGCCGCCGATGACAAAGCCGTGCCTGTCCTTCACCAGTTCAAACTGTCCCCCGGCCTTCATGAGGACCGGATATTCATGGCCGGCATTGGCTGCTGTGATTTTCCCGGTGGAAATCTGCAGTATGCCGAGCCACACCGTAACGAACATCTCTTCCTGGTTGTTGGAACTGATTGCCTCGTTTGCCTTGGTCAGGATCTGGCCGGCCGATACGCCAAGCATCGCGCAGCTCTGGATGATGATCTTGGAAGCCATCATGAACAGGGCTGCCGGGACGCCCTTGCCGGAAACATCCGCCATGACCATGCAGAGGTGGTCATCATCGATCAGGAAGAAGTCGTAGAAGTCGCCGCCGACTTCCTTGGCCGGGTCCATGACGGCATAGATGTCAAACTCGCTGCGGTCAGGATACGGCGGGAAGATTCCTGGCAGCATGGCCGCCTGGATCCGCCTTGCCATGGAGAGTTCGGATCCGATCCTCTCCTTTTCGGCGGTGATCTTTTTCACCTCTTCGACATACTGCACCGTCTTATGCGACAGGCTGGCAAACGAACTGGCAAGTTCTTCCACCTCATCGCCGGTGCGGTAGATATCTTCCATTTTAAATTCAAGGTTGCCTTCTTTCAATGCCGCCATCCGTTTTACCATCATATTGAGGGGGCTGACAATCCGTCTGCCCAGCTGGATCGCTGTCATGCTTATGATGAGGATGACAAATAACATCAGGATAATGATGGTCTGCCGCGATTTTGCCGACTTTCCCCGATATACCCCTACCGCGTCTTTTTCAATCTGTTCATAGCTTTCCTGAAGCAACGCCGAAGGCTGGCTGATCTGTTCTTCATCAAATACCGATAACATGGCCCATCCAACCGTGGCAAGCGGTGCGCCGGCGATGAAATAGTTTTTTCCGTTGACTTCAGCCTTGCGGACACCGGTTTCCTGCATCATTGCCGTACGTACGATTTCGCCAAGTTCCCTGTTTTCGGACTGGCGCAGGTCGGTTGCCCGGCCCTTGCCTACAACCGCGAAGCTGCCTTCATTCATCGGTGAAAAGGTGATGTGTCCCTGGCTGTTGACCACGCAGACAAAGCCGCCGTTTTCTTCCGAAGCCTGGACAGCTTCCTGCATGGAAGATAAGAACAGGTCGGAGCCGACCACCGCCTGCAGCTTCCCGTTGACATAGACAGGCTTGGCACACACGATGCCGATATCACCGGTAAAGGCATCGGTTTCGACATCGGTGAAGATCAGCCCGCCTTCCCTGAGGGCCTGGGTATACCAGGGCCGGGTGCGGGGATCATAGCTTTTGACCGTACCGTCAGCCTGGAACTTGACGCCGCTGCGGTCATCGACAATCAGGAAACCGCCTTCCGGCAGCCCGATAAAGCAGGAATTGGTCAGGTCTGATGCGCCGTACAGCGAGATCATCAGATCCGACATGTTGGCTGCCAGGCCAAAGCGCTCATCCAGGTTGCCGGAAGTATTCTCCGCGTAGAAGACCTGGGCTGTGACTTCGCCATGTCTTTCCGGGTCAGGACCGCTGAAGGGCATCGGCCCGTACAGTTGAGGGTTTTCATAGATTCTTTCAGCAAAATCGGCCAGCATTTCGACCCGTGTCTGCAGACCTCGGAACATTTCATCGTAAATCATTGCTTCAAGGGTTGTGAAACGCGTCATATTGTCGTTGACGACCTGGTTCATGATATCGTCGGTTATGGCGGAAATTGCTTCTTTCTGTCTTACATTTGTTTCCGCCGCAAGGCCGCTCAGTGTCCTGCTCTGGTATGTGGAAACTGCCATGAAAACGCCGGCAGTCAGAATCACCGCGGCAAGGATGAGATTGAGGATCTTGTTTCCAATCCCGCCCAGCACCAGATATCTGAACTTTCTCATTTTTCCATCCTCCGTTCTTTTTCGATATTCAGTATATTCATAAAACATGTGATATCCAGCACTTCCGTGACCGCATCATCGTTATTGATGACCGTCATGCCCCTGCCCTGCTGCGTCAGCGCAGGATGATCACCTGTTCGACCACAAACGATCTTCAGCATTGCTGCAGTGCCTTCCATGGCCTTCCGCATCATGCGGTTCTTATCTTTTGATATGGTTAATATTACAACAAACATTTCGTACTGTCCTTACAGACGGATGGAAAAGTTTATCGGGACGTGTCCGGGGCGCCGGAATGCCCTTCTGCGGAAGAAACGCCGGATGATAAAGGACGTCCGCCTTTTCATCGGCAGACGTCCCTGCAGAGGCATCATATCCCGGAAGTTCTGGGGCGATCGCATTCTTTGAGCAGTTTCCGGTTCATGGAAGCATCCTGAAAACCTGTATTATGGTCCACCCCTCGGCATGGTGCCTTCCCTGCTTCCTCATGAACGCTTCCCATCGGTCCGGCAGTTTCTTCTCAGACAGCTGCCGTATTTTCTGTCACGCTTATTGGAGATCCTCTTCCCGGATCGCCTTGATTTTGATGTTACGGCCGTCTTCCGAAGACGGAATTTCCAGAATGCCGGAAGCACATTGCTCGACGGCCTTGTCATGCAGCTGCTGATCCCATTCATAGCCGGTAAGCTTCCAGTTCCGGCTGCATTCGGGCGTGATGACGCCGCCCTTGACATTGACGATGCAGTCACCGATCAGCTCCCTGATGCCGCCGATGTCGCTGCATAGATCCATTCCCGTAATGACCGGCATGTCATCCGCCTCATATACGTCACCCGGGGCAAGCAGGTGTGCGGCGGGTGTATAGTTGTTTGTCGCATATTCAAAGACATCATCATCCCTGAGCGGCGTACCGTCCGGCCAGGTTAGGTTTTCGATGCGGCTTCCGGTCTCTTTGCCAATGTTGACCTCGTAATTGACGCCTTCAGAC
>JAFWCP010000371.1 GCA_017536845.1 Solobacterium sp.
ATTTTCACCCTTCTTGTCAAGACGGTTGAGATAATAACGTTCATCTCTCTCGATTGTATTAGTCTGACTCAGATAGTACAGGTGTTCGCCATACGCGAGAATGTTGAAATTCAATAATCCATCAACATACTTAAAAGGTGTATCATTCTGGCGATCTGTTATAGGGGTATCATCTGCATACGTAAGGTATGTAAGAGGGACAGTAGTCTGGAAATCGGTGTAATACAGTTGATTATCCCAGGTGACGATATACGTGTCATCGCCCCAGCCAGGAACTGTTTCAGGATAGGCAGCAACGGAAGACTGATGTCTGTAATCAATCATATCATCTTCGATTACAGGCGATATGGCAGCAGGATGCGAACACGCAGTAAGAATTACGAATGCCGATACCAATGTTTTTTTCATTATAAGCTCCTCCTTAACAAAACACTTGTGGATTGCTGTAAGCTCAATATAATGTGATCTGTGCTATTCATTGCTAAAAGGATAGCATGGATCACAGTTGTGTACAATATCTTTCGTTAATAAGTTGCCTGGCCACATACCGGTATGACGGATTATACGGATTTCGTGTATTGTGCCATCCAGAAACTGCTGTACGTTGTGAAATGTATCATGCATTAATCCACAATGGGATTAAACTCTAATTGACCATCCACCTCGTACTTACAGGTATACCTGCTCTGGGGTATCCGGTTGCTTTTCCCTTTTCCCATTTCCAGTGTTCTGCGTCGCCATCATAAGTAATCATAGATAAAGTGAAATTAATATATGGCGAACCAGAACGAGAGCCTGCATAAACATAGTCGTAATACACGTTATAATAGTATCCGGAAACAAGAGCATATCCGCCATTTGACTGCTCACCTGTTATAGTACCGCTGAGAGTGGTGTCGTTAATTGAACCATAAATGACGAAATTAACACCTGTATTTGATGCGGAATCTGATGCGTGCGTAATCGTTGCTCTGGTGCACAGCAGCAGCGAAGCGACGAGTAATATAATTAGTTTCTTCATAATTTCCTTCATATGCGAAGATATATGTCAGTGTTACGTGTTCAGTTAGACCATATGCTGATATTTGATTCAATAATTCATCGACTACATCCAGTAAGTACTGGATGTGCGAATTGTCAGCTCAGAATGAACCGATCTGTTGCTGTTCCTTGATTTAACTACTGTATAATAGCTACTTATATAATAGTCCATCAGGGTTGACAGGATTGTTCCGTTTTGTGGAATACCTGTATCAATTTGTAGCGGATCCCTATATTATGGGTTTCGGATGATCTGAATGACAGCAAATCAGAAAAAAATGTTTTTTTGATATGTCAACGGCTGATAGATGGGTTCCTTCAGCTGACCCAATCTGAATCTGATCGAAAGGCTGTAAAAGGTTGTAAAGACAAAGCTACAAGAATTTCATGGCGTTCAAAGAAGAGATTGACAGAATCATTTCAGAGACCAAAGGTATATACAAAGAGAAGATCAGCATTTTGAGCGGGGAAAAGGTACAACTGTATGACGGGTACAGAGTATTGAACGTTTCTGAAATGGAACGCCCTGACAGGAAGAAAGGCCATCATTGACAATCTGAAGTTCTTTGATTGTCTTCAATGAGCATTGTATCCATGTTTTTTATACGCTTTCTTTTACGGGCAATACACAAGAAACCGGCAGAGCAAAGGAAACATCCCTGTACTCTGCCGGTATTTATCATTTATAATCTCTAACTCCTTTGAAGAACTGAACTGATGTGCTATTCATTTGTTCCTTTGGGTATAATACTATTATAGACTCGCAAAGATGTGGCTGCCTTTGGTATCCAGCCATTTCAGCATCAGGAAAGTGATGACCAGATGGATCATGATCCACAAGGACAGGTACATGGCAGCACCGATGCGGTAGGCGGCAAGCAGGTACAGACCGGCAAACAGGACGGTCACGATCCAGCTGCCGAAAATGACAATCGTGACGGAGGCACTCTGTTTGATCGGGCCGGTTTCATTGGTCCAGGATAAAACAGGCATACGGATGCCGATGACCATTCCGAATACTGCTGACAATCCTGTATAGGACAGCAGGAACAGCACCATCAGGATTTTCACGGTCAGGGAAGATGGGATGACAGCAGCACCGCAGACTGAGGCAAATAATGTCACGATGCCGGAAAGGATCAGCTGGACACTCAGCTTTGCCCGCAAGACAAGCTTTGGTGATACCGGCAGGCACTGCGGGATCCAGAGATTCTTTCCTTCCAGAGACACCGAAGGGGCTGTGATATCAATCATTGATGAGGCGATCCCCAGCATTGTGCAGATCAGGATGGCAGGGGTATCGGGAATGCTGAGGAAGACGGCATCAAGGACTTCAATGATCATGGGCCCTTTCCATACCAGCATGACGCCGGCCAGCGGAATGATCAGAACCCCCAGCCCGCAGTTAAGCATGTACACGGAACTGGATGTGAAGCGGGCAAATTCCTTGCTCAACAAAGCACCGAAAACGGATTTCTGCCGGATCGGCTTTTCGACATAGCGCACCTTTGAAACGATTTCACCACCGGCCGCAATCTTCAGGAAGCTGCGCTGCAGGATGACCCAGACAAGCATGGCCAAAGCCGCAAAGACGAACAGGAACAGGGCTGATGCAGCCCAGTCGCCTTCGCCGATATGGCCGAACAGGTACAGAAGATAGGCCGTGCCTTTGACCTTCTCACCATAGAGAACCGCGTTTTCCATCATCCTGGAGATCATGCTGTTGGCGTTGAAGTACAGGTAATAGTAGGCGCTGATAAACGCCAGGCTGGCCAGTACGGTAACGAAGCTCCGGTTTTTCAGCTTCAGGCTGATCCTGGCAACCGCCCAGCCCAGGATGCATGACAGCAGCAGGACAATCAGGGTTACGATGAATAACAGCAGGATGCCGCAGATGATACGGGAAACAGTCATACCGACAATGACCCAGCTGACGATCAATGCCGGCACAAAGACGACAGCGGCATATATGGTTCCCATCAGGTAGACATACAGGAGTCTGGCGGCCATGATTGTCTGAACCGGGATCGGCAGGGATAACAGCAGGTCGTTGTCTTTTGCCAGGTAGAGGGCTGAGAATGTATTGACCACACTGCCGAACGCACCAAGGACAATGGCAATTAAGGCAAACAGCAGGAAATAGAGCCAGTCCAGCCCTGCCCCATGCAGGACTTCACACATGCTCAGGGCCAGGGCGGTGAAGATGCCGCCAAGCATGCCGACGACGATGAGGATATAGAAGACAAACCACAGGGCAATGGCCCACTTCGGCCGCATGCGGTTTTTCTTTGCGTCATAGAAATAGCTTTTGAACAGTTCCATGAACTGCTTCTTCACCAGCAGGCTTAGCATTTACGCATCCTCCAGTTCCAGGAAGACATCTTCCAGGCTGTCATCGCCCTTGACTTCTTCCATGGTGCCGACCCTGATGAGCTTTCCCTGTTTGATGATGGCGACTTTGTCACAGAGCTTTTCCGCCACTTCCAGGACATGGGTGGAAAAGAAGATGGCGCCGCCGTTGTCGCAGTGTTCCCGCATCATCTGCTTCAGAAGGTGGGAGGCTTTCGGGTCGAGGCCGACAAACGGTTCGTCCATGATAATCAATTGCGGGGTGTGTATCCAGGCCGAGATGACGGCCAGCTTCTGCTTCATGCCATGGGAATAGGCTGAGATGGGCTGGTTCAGGTCATTGGTCAGATCCAGCAGATCGGCATACTTCCGGATCCTTTCCTGTCTGATGGAAGCCGGAACCGCAAAGACATCGCCGATGAAATTGAGGAACCGGATTCCGCTCATGAATTCATACAGGTCCGGATTATCGGGAATGTAGGCAATGTCTTTCTTGCATGCGACGGGGTCGGACTGAATGTCCTTGCCGTTGATGAGGATGGTGCCGGCATCAAAGGGAAGGATGCCGACAACGCTTTTCAGGGTGGTGGATTTGCCGGCGCCGTTATGGCCGATAAAGCCGAAGATTTCGTTCGGCCTGATGTGCAGGGAAAGGTCATCGACAGCCTTCTTGGTGCCGTAGGTTTTGGTCAGATGTTCGATTTTAAGCATGTTTTACTCCTTTTGCTTGTTGACAAGGGCTTTGAAAACGGCGTCTTTGTCCGCTTTCCCTTCCGCCAGGCCGGGGATTTCCTTATAGGCCTTGCATACGGCAAGGCTGACTTCCGATAAGACAGCGCTGATCTGCTCATCAGTGTAAGGACATTCATCCGTGACGATCAGCGTTGCAAAGCTGAAGGCCACAAGCCAGAGGTCACGGAAATAGCAGTCAGCCGTAAAGGCATCCATGGCATAGATCTTCATGATGGAATCCCGTACCAGGTCCTGTGACATGGCCATTGCTGAGATGACGCCGCCGACGGTGCCATCCGGCCTGGTCAGAAACAGCAGTTTATAGAGATACGGCTCTTCGCGGGCAAAACGGATATACTGCCGGCCGACGCCGAGAAAGGGGACAGGGGCCTGCAGGCCGCGCACCAGATAGTCTTTGTAATGTTCCTTTGCCATTTCAAAGACATCATGACGAAGTTCTTCCATCGTATCGTAATAGGTGAAGATCGGCCTTGGTGATATCTTGAGAAAAGCTGCCACTTCCCTGGCTGTGACCGTGTCGATGCCTCTTAGCCTGGCAATGTTGTAGGCTGCCTCGATGATCTCGTTTTTCTGGAATTTCACTTTCGGTGCCATATTGCTCCTCCTTTGAAAACAGTTGATATGCAACATGTGTTGCGTAACTGCTGTTATTTTATGGCGGCAGGGAGCGGAAGTCAACAGGAATCGTATTCTTTTCTTCAGGGAATGTGCTAGAATGTTAGTTAGATTAAACTAACAATTGGAGGATATATGAAACCTGATTATAAGAACTGGGTTCCGAAAGGAATGATCTGCGGCTTTGCGGCCGGTACTGCCGCACTGGGCGCTGCCTGTGCTGCTCTGGAAGCGACCTCTCCTGCAATCCCCGGCAGACGCGCGGTGCAGGTCCTGCTGGGAACGGCTGCCCTTGCCGGCGGCGTTGCGACCGGCTGGTTTACTGTCATGCACAATCGTTTTTCCTATGACGGCAGACGGCAGCTGTCAAAACAGATTGTCGAAGGGACAGCAGAATATGCAAAACTGCCGGAAGGCGGCAGGGGGCTGGATGTCGGCTGCGGCAGCGGTGCTCTGACAATCGCCTGCGCAAAACGCAATCCGCAGGCAACGATGCTGGGGATTGATCCCTGGGGCCCGGAATATGCATCCTTTAACAAAGATCTGTGCATGAAGAATGCCGAAGCCGAGCATGTCACCAATGTCAGCTTTCAAAGCGGCAATGCCATCAGGCTGGATTCTCCGGATGAAACCTTTGACTTTGTGACCAGCAACTATGTCTATCACAATATCACCGGCAGGAACAAACAGGAACTGCTCAGGGAAACCCTGCGGGTACTGAAGAAGGGCGGCACGTTTGCCATCCATGACCTGATGAGGAAAGCAAGATACGGCGACATGGACAGATTTGTGCAGAGTCTTAAGGATGAGGGGTATGAAGAAGTCCGAATGATTGATACGACGGACGGCCTGTTCATGAGCAGGAAAGAGGCCAGATGGATGATGCTGGCAGGGTCAGCGCTGTTAGTCGGGAAGAAATGAGCCATGTCTTTTCAGAATGAGCTGTGCCGGCAGGAAAGGATACTGTATGAAATACCATATTGAACCGGATACCGTGCAGGAAACACTGGTCATTCCGTTATTTGCAAGACTGATCTGCACAGAACGATTTCCCGCACTTTTTGAAGATGAAAATGCCAGGATCATCTGTGACAGCCTGGATTATGATTTTTCCGCAAAACGGAAGCTGATGGAATCTCCGGCAGGGCTGTTCGGGGCTCTGGAAGCAGCCCAGCGGCAGTATGACCTGATGTGGGAAGTGAAAGACTATCTGAAAGACCATCCTTGTGCGTCCGTGGTGAACCTTGGCTGCGGGCTGGATGATACCTTTGCCAGAGTGAACAACGGGCAATGTCATGGGTATAACCTTGATTTTGCGGATGTGATAGAGATTCGTGAGAAGGTTCTTCAAAAGGCGGACAATGAAGAAAACATAGCCTGTGACCTCAATGATGTCAGATGGATGGATCAGATCGACAGGTCACAGGGCGTTGTGTTCTTTGCGGCCGGGGTGTTCTATTATTTTGAAACGGTCAGGGTCAGGGCATTGTTCCATACGATGGCGGAACAGTTTCCGGGCGGGGTGCTGGTTTTTGATGCCTGCAATGCAAGAGGGGCAAAGATGATGCGGAAGACATGGCTGAAGCAGGCCGGCATCCGGAGTGTGGATACATATTTTTCCACGAATGGAGCCCAGGATCTGAGAGACTGGAGTCCCTCCTTTGCCAATGTCAGTGAAAAAAGCTATATGCGGGGCTATCGGGATCTGATGCCTTCGGTTTCCCTGTTCCACAGAATTCTGATTTTATTCTGCGACCATGCTGTGAAAATGAAGATCATCCGTATAGAATTCAGGCAGGAGGAATCGGAGGATGGAACGCAGTGAGAAAATCAGAAAATCGTATCGGAAGCCGGGCGGTTCTGCGGACCTTTATGACAGCATCCTGACATATACAGCATTGCCGGGGAAGAAAACCGAACGGGTTGTGAAGCACGTCTTTGTGCCCAAAGGGGCTTTTACGCCGCCCTTTGAAACCGGACCGTCATTGACCGACGGTATGAATGACATGTATGAAGATGTCGAAGTAAAAACTGTCAGGGCGGAAGGCATCTGCAGCGGCCGTAAGAAGGAGAAGAATCATGAAAGATAAAATCAGAGACTCCTATCAGGCGTCGAAGAACATCTATGATGATGTGCTGACGCAGGGGAAATGGTGGAGCAGGTTGTATATCCGGCTGTTCTGGCAGGGGGTGGATGATGTGCAGATTGCCGGACATCTGCTGCGCATGATCCCGGATGATTTCAAAGGAAGGCTGCTGGATGTGCCGGTCGGCACTGCTGTCTTTACGTATGAGAAGTATCAGAAGATGGAACAGGCGGACATCACCGGCCTGGATTACAGCCTGGATATGCTGGAACAGGCAAGACGAAGGCTGCCGGAAAGGATCGCCCTGAAACAGGGGGATGTCGGGGCATTGCCGTATGAAGATGCGTCTTTTGACATTGTGCTTTCCATGAACGGGTTCCATGCCTTTCCGGATAAGGAAAAAGCATATCAGGAAACATACCGGGTGCTGAAACCGGGCGGACAGTTCATCGGCTGTTTCTACATCAAAGGCGAGAGCCGGGTGACTGACCTGCTTGTCGGAAAGATACTGGCAAGGAGGGGCTGGTTCACGCCGCCGTTTGAATCAGCGCTCAGTCTTAAGGAAAGGCTGGCCGGATGGTATGACGTGGAAGTGTTTGACGTAAAAGGTTCCATCGTCTTATTCAGCTGTAAAAAAAGAGATGCCTGACATCTCTTAGAAAATGTATTTGTTAAGGAAGACGGCAATTCCGTCTTCGTCATTGGAAGCTGTGATGTATTTCGCGGCTTTTTTGATCCTTTCGTCCGCATTGCCCATGGCCACGCCGACATAATCACGGATCATTTCATAGTCGTTCATCATATCCCCGAAGGTGAGCACCTGATCAGCAGTGATGTGCATCCTGGCGCAGATTGCCGCAATGCCCTTGGATTTGGTGAGTTCCGGGTTGATGCATTCCAGCAGCACCGGGGCGGAACGGAAGGCACGGTAATGGACAGGGTGCAGGGTCTCATAATGAGCCAGGATGCGGTCGAGTTCTTCTTTGTCTGTCATGAGCAGGACTTTCGGTGCCCCGGTTCTGAAATAGGACGTAAAGTCATCGATGATGAGCTCAAAATGGTTGTTGACGGCAGTCCTTTCGGCAATGGCGTCTTTCTTTAAGGCATGGAAGCCATAACCGTCATAGATGCCGGCATTGAAGGAAAAACCCTGGAAGTCATGCAGCAATTCCTGGATGCCTTCGCCTGATAACGGCGCAAAGCTGACCATTTCATCGGTATCCAGATACAGCGTGCCGGAGCCGTTAAAGCCCATGATGATGTCGGCTGCTTCACCGATGCCCCATTCTTTCACGAGGGTTTTGACAGCGTAGGGCGAGCGGCCGGTCGCGATGCCGAAGGTGATGCCTGCTTCTCTTAATTGATTAACGGCAGCAATCGTATCGGGCGTGACAATGCCTTTGGAATTGAGCAGGGTGCCGTCGATGTCCACAAGGACAAGTCTGATGTTTTCCATAAATCATTTCTCCGTGAATTTATTATGCCATGTTCTCGAGAAAGAAAAAAGCCTGACAGGCAGGCTTTGATTACAGCAATGTATGAATCGTATATGCCGCGTAGGAATGCAGGCTGGGTATCAGGGTGTTGACGCCGACAAAGGTGAACAGCACAACCGGTACGGCAATCACCGCATACCACGCCATGAAGGTGCCGGTCTTCTTACGGCCAAGGCGCAGATGGAGATAGATTGCATACAGGATCCAGGTGATCAGGGCCCAGACTTCCTTGGGGTCCCATGTCCAGAAGGCAGACCATGCTTCTTCGGCCCAGATGGCGCCGGAGAGGATGGTAATGGTCAGTAACAGCAGGCCCAGGGCAATCAGACGGTAGATGAAGAAATCCATTTCTTCCAGCTTTTCATCGTTGGGGTTCTTCTTTTCCGTGATGATGTAGCGGATGCCGGCAGCACCGGCAAGCATGAAGGCGGCATAGGAGAAGGCGGCTGATCCGATGTGGAAACCAAACCACGCACTGCGCAGGGCCGGCATCAGCTCGGTGACTTCCCTTGGCTGCAGGGCAGCATAGGAGAGGATCAGGAAGGTCATGGCAATGCCGATGGCCTCAATCCAGCTGGTCCGGAACTTATAGTGCAGTACGATTAACATCACGGCAATGCCGAAGGAGAAGGACGCCGCAAATTCAAACTGGTTGGACATCGGCAGACGTCCGGCAATCACGCCTCTGACGACGAGATACGCTGCTGCAAGGGCGGCACCGAGCAGGAAGATATACCAGGAATAAGTGGAAATCTTTTCCTTTTTAAACACCATGCCGAAGAAGTTCAGCACCATGGAAACGAAATAGAAAACGAGTCCGGCAAAAAACAGATAATCAAGCATCTTGAACCTCCTTGTACTTTCTGGTCAGCTGCCGCAAGGTCATACGCATGGCCTCCGGCTTTGAACCTAAAACAGTATAACCGTTCGGATCTACACTGACAATAACTTCCTGCATAAAGAACGTCATATACAGTCCCAGGGTCATGACCAGGAAGGACAGCAGCAGGAAATAGTTGATAAACGCCGGGGATTTCTTGATCCTGAGGCCCGGATATTCCACCGGATCTTCAAAGTGGAAGGTCAGGCTGCCGATTTCGATTTCATCTCCCGGGAATGCCAGCATGACTTCGCTCTGGGCACCGTCTTCAATGGTTGTGAAGATGTAGACGGGGTTTTCGTAGGAACCAGAGGTGCTGGACACCAGCGACAGTTCACCGTTTTCATCTTTGTAATCAGGATAGACGTTGTCATACAGGATGCCGTTTTTGCCGTCGGCGGACAGGAAGTCGTTCGTGTCCATGTAGAAGGAATCGACATGTCCTTCGGTATCCTTGACGGAAATGCGGCCTCTGGTGCCGTAGGTCTGCTGGTAGACTTTATACTGGCCCATGCTGGCGGGATGGTTGACGCTGACTTCCTTCAGACCGGATGCCTTCTGGTCAGGCAGGATGATGTTGATGGTGCTGCGGTAATCCAGCCGGCCGGTGTCATCCGTGATGGAGAAGTCATCAACATAGATCTGGGTGCCGTCATCCAGGGTGATGCTTTCTTTCGGCATGCAGGTCTGGTCCATGATTTTGGGCATGTACATTGCCATTGCCCAGAAGATCATTGTCAGCAGGATGCCCAGGTGGGTTAAGAAGGTTCCATACCTGCCGATATGGTTCTTCGTATAGACGGTGATATCGTCATGCACTTCTTTCCGGCATGACTTTCCAAGATACTGATGCACCTTTTCCACGCCTTCCGGGGTCAGCTTTTCCACGGCATGAACCTTTGCGGCGGCAGTCTCGGGATGCATGGCCCTGATCTTTGTGATCCGGATGATGGAACAGAAGGTCAGGTTCAGACATAACAGCACCACCAGGGCGATGAAATACCAGCTTGTAAAGACATGGTCAAGGTCCAGGGCAAAGATCAGGCTGTAGTGGTTTGGGTAAGCCCGGACATAAGTCATCGGCCCTTCATTCTGCGGAATCAGTGACCCGACAATGGAAACCACGCAGATCATCCCAAGCAGGAATAATCCGAATTGCATGGATTTCAGGAAATTCCATATTTTTTTCATAGTCAACTCCTTTAAAAAACCGCCCGCTTACTGCGGACGGTTTTCAATCTGCATCATTCACCCAGCAGTTTATATGCCTCGTCAAGCAGTTCCTGTGCTTTGTCCAGGCAGTATGTTGTCAATGTCGGGTTATGAACGCCTTCGCTGTTTTCAACATAGACGAAATCCCAGTACCACTGCGCATTCCTGCTGAGCAGGCGGATGGATTCGAGATCCTCTCCGCTGATCTTTTCCGCTGCGATGGCAGCTGCCAGATCAGCATCGAATTTGGCAAGGGCATTGCCGATTTCGTCTTCTCTTGCGGTTGTCTTTTCCTGGATTTCCCTGACTTCCGCGGCCAGGTCTTTATGGCACTTGGAGCAGTTGTTATCCAGCAGGTCCTGGCTGTCCAGCGGAGAAATCCAGTAATGGCTGGTATAGGCTGTTCCGTCTTCGGAAGTTTCCTCAGGCATATGGCAGTCAGCGCAGGTGAAGTTCATCTTTGCATGCGGGCTGCCTTCGCCAAGGTATGTCTCGAATTCGGGGTGCTGAACCTTCAGCTTGCGGACGCCTGTGTCTTCGTCAACCCAGTCAGCAAACATGTTGCCTTCTGCGTCTACGATGGAGTTCTCATACGCCAGCATGTCATCCGGGTTCATGGTTGCCAGACCATGGTAGCCAAGGGTTGTTGCCTTGGTTTCCGGATCGAAGTAGTACTCTGTATGGCACTGGCCGCAGGACATTGTTGCTGCCTTGACATTTGCAAAGTCATCGCCGATGGCATTGGTCAGATAGCCGTGGGTAATGGTGATCTTGCCGGATGCGACATCATTTCCATGGCAATGGAAACAGCCGAAATCATCGGTAATCGAATCGGTGAAATCATCAAACGCCATGGCATAGGCGCTGTCACCCTTGTTCAGGACTTCTGCCGTGAAGCTGGAAGTCTTGCAGGTGTAGCAGTTGGCCAGCTTGTGCGGACGGCCGGTTGCCGAAATGTCAGCAATGACATAGGTATGTCCGCGGGCACTGCCGTAGCTCTTGGCAAAGCCGTAGCCTTCATAAAGTGTTTTGATATACGGGCTTGTTTCGGTATACTCGACCACTTCGTCATTCTCGTTGTTCATCATGTAGGATGTGTACTGAAGCGGGAACCGGGTTTCATAGTCCGCTGCCTTTACAACGGTGACGCCGGTGCCGGTTTCTGCGATTCTGGCAACGTTGGGGTCTTCAGTCGGTTCAGCTGCCGGTTCTTCAGTGGGCTTTTCTGTCGGTTTTGCAGGTTCAGGTGTTGCTGCAGCAGTTTCAGAGCCTTTCGGATTCGCAGCTGTTGAAGAAGGTGCCTTGGGGCTGGAGCAGGCAAAGGCCGCAATTCCCAGCAGAGCACCGCATGCGAGCATGCCCGCATGCATCAGATAGTCTTTTTTATCAAATATTTTCATAATGCTTCCACCACCAATAACATTCTACTTTAAGAATTATCAAGCGTCAACCATACTGTGAATTTAAAAAAGGCAGCGGATGCTGCCTTTTGGACAATCAGTCAACTTTGGGTAATTTTGCAAGTGCTTCGGCGATTTCTTCGTCGGTCGGGATGTAGTTTGTCATGCCGCCGTCATGGAACTTTTCATAAGCAACCATATCGAAGTAGCCGGTGCCGGTAAGGCCGAACAGGATGGTCTTTTCTTCGCCGGTTTCCTTGCACTTCTTCGCTTCGTTGATGGCGGCCAGGATGGCGTGGGAGCTTTCCGGTGCCGGCAGGATGCCTTCGCATCTTGCGAAGTATTCGGCTGCCGCAAAGACATCTGTCTGCTTGACGGAGACTGCTTCCATATAGCCGTCATGATACAGCTGGGAGAGCACCGGGCTCATGCCGTGGAAACGCAGTCCGCCGGCGTGGTTGGGTGCAGGAATGTAGGAAGAGCCGATGGTATACATCTTGGCCAGCGGGCAGATCATGCCGGTATCGCAGAAGTCATATGCAAACTTGCCTCTGGTGAAGCTCGGGCAGGAAGCGGGTTCAACAGCAATGAACTTATAATCTGTTTCGCCTCTGAGCTTTTCGCCCATGAACGGGGCAATCAGGCCGCCGAGGTTGGAGCCGCCGCCGGCACAGCCGATGATGATATCGGGAGTGACGCCGTATTTGTCCAGGGCGATCTTGGCTTCCAGGCCGATGACGCTCTGGTGCAGCAGGACCTGGTTCAGGACGCTGCCCAGAACATATCTGTAACCTTCGGTGTGGGTTGCAACTTCAACTGCTTCGGAAATCGCACAGCCCAGGGAGCCGGTTGTGCCGGGATGTTCAGCCAGGATCTTGCGGCCGACTTCGGTTGTCATCGAAGGGGACGGGGTAACGGAAGCACCGTAGGTACGCATGACTTCACGGCGGAAAGGCTTCTGTTCATAGGATACCTTGACCATGTAGACCTTGCAGTCCAGGCCAAGATATACACATGCCATGGAAAGGGCAGTACCCCACTGGCCGGCACCGGTTTCGGTGGTGACGCCCTTGAGGCCCTGCTTCTTGGCATAGTATGCCTGGGCAATGGCGGAGTTCAGCTTATGGGAGCCGGATGTGTTGTTGCCTTCAAACTTGTAATAAATCTTTGCCGGGGTCTGAAGCTTTTCTTCCAGACAGTAGGCACGGACCACAGGGGAAGGTCTGTACATCTTGTAGAAGTTGAGGATTTCCTGGGGAATCGGATAGTGTGCTGTGTCGTTGTCAAGTTCCTGGGCAACGAGTTCTTCGCAGAATACCCCGCTCAGTTCCTCGGCTGTCATGGGTTTTCCTGTTCCCGGATTCAGCAGGGGGGCAGGCTTCACCTTCATGTCAGCTCTGAGGTTGTACCAGTAATCAGGCATTTCATCTTCTTCGAGATAGATTTTGTACGGAATGTTTGTCATGTCAGTTTTCTCCTTTTCTTTTCCGTGCGGGATGAAAACAAAAATCCCATCCCTGCTGTTTGCTGGGACAGGATTGTATTTCCTGCGGTGCCACCCGGCTTGATGTGAATTCACATCCTCTCTCGTACACGATCATGCACTGGTTTTTGATTACGGAGGATACCGGCTCCGTCTCCCATACTCGGTCATTCCTTTCAGGTCGCCCTCAGAAGTCCATTCAGTCTTATGTTTCCGGCCGTGATTCCACCATCCACGGCTCTCTTTGCGAAAAGGGATAAAACCTAATTACTCTTCGTCATCGGTTTGTACAGTACTATTTTACAGAATCAGGGTAAACCGTCAAGAACCGGCAGGCTCAGAATTTTAAAAAATAACAGAAAATTTACAGAAAAATGAAAACGTTTTCATTCAGTCAGGGCAGTCAGGTCGACAATCCAGTTCCCACGCTGGACCAGGACAAAGCCGATGATGTCCTTGACCAGGTTAAGTCCCTGTACCATCGCATAGACAATGAGTATCGGCAGGGCGGTATGGCGGACAAGGACCCATGCGGCGGGGATGGAAGCAGCCCAGGTAAAGCCGCTGTCGAAGATGAAGGTGATCATCGTCTTGCCGCCGGAGCGGATGGTGAAATACGACGCATTGCCGTAGGCGTATAACGGCATCATGACCGCGGATACCCGGATCAGCCCGGCCGCAAGAGAACGGATTTCCGCATCGGCCGCATAGATCTTCGGGAAGGCCGGTGCCACTGCATACAGCACGGCACCGATCAGGATGCACAGGATTACCGAAAGCAGGGAAAGGTCATTGGCCTGTTTCTTGACGGTTTCGGTATTGCCTTTGCCAAGTTCCTGGCCGACGAGGATGCCGATGGCCTGGCCTAACGACATGAAGCCGATGTTGAAGACATTGCATATGGTCATGGAGATGTTCATTGCCGCAACGACACTGACGCCCCGCAGGGAGAAGTTCTGCTGGAGAATGGCCTCCCCGGAGGACCACAATGCTTCATTCAATAACAATGGGGATCCTTTCAGCAGGCACTGCAGGAACAGCTCCTTCGGTACCCGCATGGAAGCATAGGCCTTATCTATATAAGGATGTTCGATCTTATGACGGTGGGCCCAGTCGGCAATGTAGACCAGTTCGACAAAACGGGAGATGACAGTCGCAATGGCCGCACCGGCAACACCCAAAGCCGGCAGTCCTGCCTTGCCGTAGATCAGCAGGTAATTGCCGATCAGGTTGACAAAGACAGCCAGAGTTCCTGCCCGCATCGGGGCTGATGTTTCCCCATCCGCCCGCAGTACCCCGGCATAGACCTGAGTCAGGGCAAAGGCGCCAAGGCTGACCAGGATGAGGTGCATATACTGCATTGCATACTGCAGGGTGGCAGCAAGGTCTGCCGCCGAGGCGTCGTCATGAAGGTATAAATTCACCAGGGAAGGGCCGTGCAGAAGGAAGACGGCGGTTCCGATGACCGTCATGAGCATGGCCAGCAGAAAGCTCAGGCGGAAGGTATTCCGCACACCTTCAATATCCTTCTTACCGGCATACTGAGCCGTAAAGATACCGATGCCGGAAAGGCCGCCGAAGATGCAGAGGTTGAAGACAAACATCAGCTGGTTGACAATGGCAGCCGCTGTCATCTGTTCGGTGCCGATGCGGCCGATCATGATGTTGTCCAGCATGCTTACGAAATTGGTGATGCCGTTCTGCACCATGATTGGCAATGCTATCAGCATGGCATGTTTCAAGAACTTCTTATCCATAACCCGGCCATTTTACCATACTCTTCACAAAGCTTCATTTTCAATTCCGGTATTCTTCACATTGCGTTCAGCTTTTCCCGGTATTCTATCAGTGCGTCAGATAAAGAGACGTAAGGAGATAACGAATATGAAGAGAAATTCATTCCATACAGCAATTACCGTCGGCGTGCTTGCTTCCGCACTGACCGCCTGCTCAGCCGATGCAGCAAAACAGGCTGTCAGCTCTGATACTGCAGCCGTACAGGACGTCAGTTCTGACAATACATCAGCCGTACAGGAAACATCCAGCCAGACAGCTTCCCAGGAAACCGCGGCAAAGAATACCGCATCGGAGAAGATCGTCACGACTGCTTCCACCACCTCTTCAGGCATGATCAACGCGTCTGACCTGTTTACCGACAGGGACCTGACGCAGACTGCTGATTACAGCGAGGCAAAGTACTATACGCTTCAGGATGGTGAAGACCTGACCATCACCGACGGCGGTGTCTATGTCTTGACCGGCAAGGCCGCCGAAGTCACCGTCTACGTGGATGTCGAGGACAGTGAAAAGGTCCAGATTGTTTTAGACGGCGTCACCATCACCAACAGCGACTTCCCCTGCATCTATGTCAATAGCGCGGACAAGGTGTTCATCACCACAACCGATTCGGAAAACACCCTGACAGTGACCGGCAGCTTCACCAGCGACGGCAATACCAATACCGATGCCGTCATCTTTGCCAAGGATGACCTTGTCCTCAACGGCACAGGAACTCTGAACGTCACATCTTCGGACAACGGCATTACGGCAAAAGATGATCTCAAGATCACCGGCGGTACGTACGTCATCCAGGCAGTTGCGGATGCGATTGAAGTCAACGACATGCTTGCGATTGCGGACGGCAATATCACGATTGTCACCTACAAGGACGGCATCCATGCCGAAGACAGCGATGATACCAGCGTTGGTTCTGTCTACATCTGCGGCGGCACACTGCAGATTGCGGCAGCCGATGACGCAGTTCATGCGACACGCATCATCCAGATTGATGATGGTACATTAAAGCTTCAGGGTGCTGAAGGGCTGGAAGCAACATACATCCAGGTCAACGGCGGCGATCTCAGCATTTCCGCAAGTGATGACGGCATCAATGCGGCCCGGAAGTCCAGTGCCTATACACCGACCTTTGAAATGAATGACGGTTCCCTTACCGTAAGCATGGGCTCGGGTGATACCGACGGCATTGATTCCAACGGCAACATTGTCATCAACGGCGGCACCATCAACATCACCGGCCAGTCTTCGTTTGACTATGACGGCCAGGCAGTCTATAACGGCGGCACCATCATCGTCAACGGCCAGCAGGTCAACTCCATTCCCAACCAGATGATGGGCGGTGGCATGATGGGCGGCATGCAAGGTGGTATGCAGGGCGGCATGCACGGCGGTTTCGGCAGAAGATAAACAGAAAACGGCAGTCTGAAACAGGCTGTCGTTTTTGTCGTTATCGGAAAATGTGAATCAGAATTACATGGAGGCAGAAGAATATCAGATGGCATTTACGAAAGAACTGTAATACACTTTGGCAGAAGAAAGTCTGAGGAGGAAACAGATGCGGCTGGACAATGCGTATTTCATCATCGGCACGGCGTATGCCGGCAAATCCACTATGACAAGGCTTCTGGCTGAGAAATATCATGGAATCCTTTGTGAAGAGAACTACCATGACAGATTCTTTCCGGAAGTGGACAGGGAGGAATTTCCTTTTCTTTCCTATACCCGTGATCTGGAAGACTGGCATGACTTTATCCGCAGGACACCGGAGGAATACGAAGCCTGGATCAATGGTGTATCAAAGGAATGTGAAATCCTGGAACTGCGGGTTCTGCCGGATCTCTTGAAACAGGGAAAGCCGGTTTTTGTCGATACAAACATCTCGATTGAGACTTTGAAGCAGATTGCCGAACCGGGGAATGTCGTCGTCATGCTTGCTGACCCTATGATATCCGTCAGGCGCTTTTTTGAAAGGCCGGACAGGGAGAAGCAGTTCCTGTACCGGCTCATCATGGAAGAACCGGATCCTCAGAAGGCAATGGAAAACTACCGTCAGGGGCTGATGCGGATCAACTCTCAGGAAAGGTATGACCGTTTCCTGAAGGCGGGCTTTCCTGTCATCCTGCGGGAAGAATCCAGAAGCATAGGACAGACATTGCGTCTTGTGGAAAAGGCCTTTGGCCTGGGGTGAATTTCTGCACATCATCCTGGTTGGTGAGGGATGTCCAGCATGTCCAGCAGCCGTATGAAAGTGTCCTGTCCATCCAGACAGGTATCCCTCAGCCAGCCTTTCTCGCTGCGCCACTCAGAAAGGCCGCGGTAATAAAAATGCTTTTTCCTGTCTTCAATGATAAACGGGATGATATTGTACCGCAGACATTCCTTCAACGCGATCAGACGTCCCACTCTGCCATTGCCATCCTGAAAGGGATGGATGTACTCGAATTCGGCATGAAAGGCAATGATGTCGTTAATTGTGACAGCGCTTTTCACATTGTAATCAGCCAGAAGATCTTTCATACGAGCCGGCACATCCTTTGGTTTTGCGGTTTCCCGTCCGCCGACCATATTCGCCCTGCGCTTATAATCACCCACCGCAAACCAGTTCAGAGCAGAATCTTTTGTATCGTGTTTGAGAATATAATGCAGATGCTTGATGATGTCCTCCGTCAGTTCTTCTTCTGCCATATCAATCACATAGTCAATGGCACGGAAATGGTGCACTGTTTCCATAATATCGTCAACCGGAATGCCGTCACCTGCATCGATGGTATTGGTCTCAAAGATCAGTCTTGTCTGATCTTCCGTCAGCCGGCTGCCTTCAATATGGTTGGAATGATAAGTCATCCGTACCTGCAGTTCGTGATAAAGGCCGCCGGAAATCCGGTTGTTCTTTTCTTCCCGCAGGATCTGAAGGATCGCATTGTCCGATTTTTCCTGAAGCAGAGAATCCGTCTCGCAGCCCAAATATTCCGCAATCTTTGCCAATGTAGTTCGGGACAGTTTTTCACCTTTGGCAATCTTTGCGATCGTGCGGGAAGAGATTCCCAGCGCTTTTGTCAGATCGGTTTTTGAGATTCCCTTTTTCCGGAGCTGTTCATAAAGGCCGTCATAAGAAATCATTTCCGATACCTCCTGTATCACCTTTACTTATTGTATGTGAACACCTGATAAAAAGTAAAGGTTTTTCAGGTTTATACACAAAATGGTAAAGGTTTTTGACCATTTGTCTGAGATGATGTGTACAAAGCAGGTGATTGACTGCAAAGAAAGGTGATGAACCTGACAGGGTCATCACCTTTGCAACAATGAATTGATTAACGTTTTCCCAAGGCAATCCACGGGCCGCCGTCGATGAGGTCAACCGGATCGGAGGATCTCTGGTGATAGATATCCCAGACGCTGTACCAGCCGTTGCGGTCAGGATGCAGAGGGTCAAAGACGTAGGTCTGTTTCTGCTGGGTCAGCCCCAGCATCAGGATGTTGTGTGACCAGGCACCCTGGACGAAGATGCCGTTGGTCACGCAGGCTGATACCATGTTTCCTCGTAACAGCTGCCGGCATGTTTCTTCAAAGCTCAGTGAATTATGGAACGTAAGGTCAAAGTGCTGTGCGGCAAGACGCC
>JAFWCP010000372.1 GCA_017536845.1 Solobacterium sp.
ACTGCATAACAATAGAAGCACCGGCCAAAGCCTTCCGGATCATCTTTCATCGGCTCCAGCGGCTTCATATACGATTCGTGATGATAAGGAGTCGTGATCAGTTCAATCGAAGGATCTGTTTCTGAAAGATAACGATGCAGTTCCGAAAGCCGACGGTCATATTCTTCCTTTGGCCAGATATTGGAATTGTTGTAATAAACCGTTAATTGAAAATGGTTTGCCAGAAATTCCAATGGATATGACGCACATACGGCACAACATGCATGCAGCAGCAGTCGGGGCTTGGCTGGGAATTCCTTATGAATCTGTTCCAGCTCCTTTAAGGACAGCAGATAGTAATTGGTCTTATGAGAGCTTTTTCTGGATTTCAGATAATTCCGGTAAGCCTGCTCATTCATTGGTAATGAACATACAGTCACCAAAGGAGAAGAAGCGATACCGCTCCTGGACTGCCCTTTCATAAGCTTTCATGATGAGCTCTTTGTCCGCAAAGGAACAGATCATCATCAGAAGGGTGGACTTTGGCAGATGGAAATTTGTTAACATCGCATCAATCGTGTGCCATTCATAGCCCGGATAAATAAACAGGGTTGTTTCACCGGAACAGGCCTCAAAGCGTCCAAAGCGATTCCAGACACTTTCCAGTGTGCGTACACTGGTCGTCCCGACCGCAATGATGCGGCGGCCTTCTTTCTTTGCCTGATTCAGGATAGCGGCAGTTTCTTCTGGCATGAAATACACTTCTTCGTGCATGACATGTTCTTCAATTGTTTCGGTATCCATCGGTCGGAACGTTCCCAGGCCTACATGCAGGGTGACATCAGCGATGGTAACGCCTTTGGCTCTTAACGCATCAAATACGGCATCGGTAAAATGCAGACCGGCGGTTGGTGCTGCGGCACTTCCGCGTACTTTTGCATAAACCGTCTGATACCGTTCCGGATCATCCAGTTTTTCCCGGATATAGGGAGGCAGGGTAACATTGCCGAGCTGATCGAGAATTTCGTTGAAGATTCCCTCATACAGCATCTTCATGCGGCGTATTCCTTTTTCCCCGACTGAAACGCATTCTGCCCGCAGCATGCCGTCATGGAAGGAAATGATCGTACCAGGTTTAATTACCTTGGCATTTCCGGCCAGACATTCCCAGATATCATCTTCCTCCTGCCTTAACAGCAGAAGTTCGACATGGGCGCCGGTTTGCTCTTTGGTGCCAAACAGACGTGCAGGTATGACTCTTGTATTGCTGCGGACCAGTACATCGCCTTCATGAAAGTAATCTGTAATGGTGGAGAATGTCGTACTGACGATTTCTCCGGTATTCTTATGGACCACCATCATGCGACTGCCGGTGCGGTCTGCCAACGGTGTCTGGGCAATCAGTTCCTGAGGTAATTCGTAATCAAATTCACTTGTTTTCATTCGTTGTTCTTTCTACTGTTTCCTTGTTGTAATACTGTTTTAAAACTTCTTCCCGCGGCAATGGCTTGTTGAAGTAATAACCCTGTGCTTTGTCGCATCCAACGGACTGCAGGAATTCAAACTGTTCTTTGGTTTCGACACCTTCGCACAGCGTAATCATACCAAGCTTATGGGCAAGCTCAACGACCATTTTGATGATCGGTTCACTCTTCTGATTCTGCGGGAAGTCCCTCAGGAACATCATATCGAGTTTCAGAACATCAAACCTGAAGTCCTTCAGTACATTCAGGGATGAATACCCGCTGCCAAAGTCATCCAGCCAGAGACTGAAGTTATAGGAGCATAAGCGGGACATGTTTTCCTGCAGCACATTCATCTGATCGGTCAATGC
>JAFWCP010000002.1 GCA_017536845.1 Solobacterium sp.
CCGTACTTGGTGAACCAGTAGATGTCGCTGGGGTCGGACAGGGAGCTCCGGGCGCCCAGGGTCTCAACGATTTCATCCTTGAAGGCTGCAAAGTCGGTTTCTTCGATCCTGATCAGGTCGTAAACGGAGCCGGTGCTTTCAGCGACTTTCTGCCAGCCGTCTTCCGGCAGGTAGGAGCCGATGACCGCGGCAACCGCGGAATCCAGGGAGCTTTCGGCATGGTAGACAGCCGGCTCGCCCTTGCTGGTGGACTCGTAGGTTGTGATGACTTCAGAAATCTCGGTGCCTCCCTTGAGGGCTTCGAGCGCTTCATCCGCTTTTGCTTCGTCAGAGAAGGCAAGGATGGTGGCCTTGATCGGCATGTAGCGGTTTGTCAGCTCATCGAAATTCTCTTCGACATACTTGTAGGTCAGCCGTTCCGCCCGAGCGGAAGGGAGCAGGTACTTGTCGATGTATTCATCGGCTTCGATGCCCAGGGTAGCGAGATAGTCATCAAAGTAGTCGCCGTAATAGGTGGTGTAGAGGTCCATTGTGCTCTGGGCGTCTTCCTTCATCTTATCGGTGATTTCGATTTCCTTTTCGGCAATCTTTGCCTTGGCGTTGGTGACAACGCTGGAGGCACCGTTGGCGCCGACCATGAAGCTGTACATGTCACCCTTGGTGATGGTCTTGTTTCCGACCGTCATGATAGTGGTTTTCGCGTCAGAGAGTTTCGCGGTGGCGTCGGAGCAGCCGGCGCCCAGCGTCAGGATCATGCCTGCCGCAAGAAGTGCGTTCATCTTTTTCATGGCTTATTCTTCCTCCTCGCCTGCGAAGGACTTCTTCACTGCTTTTTCAAGCTCTTCGTTGCCGTTGAAGTTCAGGCCAAGCTTGTTCGCCTTGTCCAGATAGCAGTGCTGAACAGTTCGGTATCGTAGTTGTCCGCCAGCTCGGTGTACGGATTGGAATCGATGTAGAGTTCGGCGATGGACTCGGGCGTTGCCGCGTCGCATCTGATCAGGAACCAGCCGAACTGGTCGGACAGGATCCAGGCGCTTGTTTCGCCTTCCTTCAGGGCCATGGCTGCTTCATAGAAAGCAGAGTCGAGGTTGGATGTGTTGGTATCGATCAGACCCAGGACGCCGCCTTCGGGAGCGGTGGATGAATCATCGGAGAATTCCTTGGCAGCTTCGGCGAAGGTGCCGGTCTTCAGGAATTCGTCAACCGCGTCCATCTTGTCCTGCTCCGCCTTTGTCGGATGGCTGGCCGCTGTGGTTTCTTCTGTGGTTTCGGATGTTTCCGCAGGTTCTGTCTCTGTTGTTTCCGCCGGTGCTGTTTCCTCTGTCTCAGCCGGGGTGGTTGTTTCTTCTGATGTTTCCGCTTCGTCTTCGGTGAAGTTCAGCAGGATGTAGGAGATGCGGCGGATGTTGAGCTCATCGAAATGGGCCTTGGCATAGTCCGCGATGACCTGGTCCTCCTTCATGGAAGTGATCAGGTAGTCTTCCAGATCCGTATAGCCGGTTGCCGCAAGGTCGGCATTCAGCTTGTTCATATAATCCGTCGAATAGTTTGTCCGGTAGTTGGAGATGATGGAAGCGGCCTGGGCGGCTGCTGTTTCCTTCATTTCCGCGGTGGTTTCCACACTCTGTTCGGCGATGGCGTTGCGCATCATCGTGATGGCAGCGGATGTGCCGTTGGCGTCGTAGAGTTCATTGTAGAAATCGGATACGGTGATATCCTGGTCGCCGATGGTATAGACGACGTCTTCACCGTTTGCTGTTTTCCCCTTCAGCTTTCCTTTGTTTTGGTCGTAGATCGTGTAGACGCTGATGCAGATCAGCAGACAGGCAATCACGGCTACGAACCAGTTTTTCTTCAAAAAGTTTCCCATAAAGCCTCCCATTAAAAAATGCCAATCTATTATAGGACAATGAAAATTGATTTGCAATTTTGACATTGTGAATACTGACTGAATCTTTCTGATAATACGTATCAGGATAGTAAAAGCACACGGAATTTCATTTCAATGGTATAATCCATGCGTTATTTGAGAAATGAAGGTGAATGTGTGATGAGTCTTGTAATTAAGAACCTCCACGTGTCTGTGGAAGACAAAGAGATACTGAAAGGTGTTGACCTTACGGTCGGCGAGAATGAAGTGCATGCCCTGATGGGCCCTAACGGCAACGGCAAGAGTACGCTGCTGGCAGCGGTGATGGGAAATCCGAAATACACCGTCACGGAAGGCGAAATGATTTACAACGGCAGGAACCTGCTGGAAATGCCGGTCAATGAACGTTCGGTCGCCGGCCTGTTCCTGGCGATGCAGTATCCCCAGGAGATCCCGGGCGTGACCAATTCCGATTTCCTGCGGGCGGCGATGAATGTCCGCCGGGAACAGCCGATTTCGCTGTTCCGCTTCATCAAGGCGATGGATGAGTCCATCCGTGACCTGCAGATGAAAGAAGACCTGGCCCACCGTTTCCTGAATGAAGGCTTTTCGGGCGGCGAAAAGAAGCGCAATGAAATCGTCCAGATGAAGCTGCTGCGTCCGTCCCTTGCCATGCTCGATGAAATCGACAGCGGCCTGGATGTTGACGCCCTGAAGATCGTAGCCGACGCCCTCAACAGCCTGAAGGAAGAAACCGGGATGTCGCTGGTCGTCGTCTCCCATTACGGCCGTTTCCTGGATCTTGTCAGGCCGGCGTTTACCCATGTGCTGATCAACGGGAAGATCGCCTTAAGCGGCGACAAGGCCCTGGCTGACAGGATTGATAAGGAAGGCTATGACTGGATTTACAGGGATTACGGCATCGCGCCGGAAGAGGCAGAGCCTGCCCGTCCGGTTCCGGCAAGCATCGGCGCCTGCGCGGTCCGTGAAACCGTGAAAGGATCGCTGTGATGGTTCCCATTCATGTGAGTGCCGATATCCTTCTTGCCGGGGGATACAGTGATTATGAAATTGATACGGAACGGAAGCTGGAACTGACCTTCGAATTCCGGGAAGACTGCGACGTCTTTGTCCGCGTGAAAAACGCCGGCGAAGTACGCATCCGCGGCTTTGTCCATGAGAATGTCAGGGCTTCGCTGCTGTTCTGGAATGACTGCGCCGCGCCGGTCGAGTGGGATGATGGCTTTGAGGTCATGGGCAATGCCGACTTTACCGCCGCCTATTGTGAATGCGCAGCCGGCGACGTGAAGCGGAACAGCTTTGTCTCACTGCGCCAGCCCGGCGCACGAGCGCTTGTTTCCACCGCCAGCCTGGTTGCTTCAAAGAAGAATTACCGGATGCAGGTCGTCAATTATGCTCCGCACACCTTCGGCGACATGAAGAACTACGCGGTCGTCAAGGAAGGCGGCAATCTGCTGATCGACGCTGTCGGCCGCATCGTCAAGGGCGCCAGCCGTTCCGAGAGCCACCAGACAAGCCGGGCACTGTGTTTTGAAAACGGGCAGAAGTCGGAAATCCTGCCCGAGCTGCTCATCGATGAAGACGATGTCAAGGCATCCCATGCCATGAGCATCGGCCGCGTGGATGAGGACCAGCTGTACTACATGATGTCCAGAGGCTTATCAGCCGACGCCTGTGCGTCGCTGATCAGCACCGGCTACCTGATGCCGGTATGCGATGTCATCGACAATCCGGAATTAAAAGAACAGCTGCGTGCTGAGCTGGAAAGGAAGCTTGCCGTATGATTGATGTCAAACGGATCCGTCAGGACTTTCCGATGATCGTCAACCGTCCCGAACTGATCTATTTTGATAACGGGGCGACAACCTACAAGCCGCAGGCGGTCATCGACGCGGTCTGCGGTTTCTATACCGGCTATACAAGCAATGTCGAGCGCGGCGACTATGAAACCGCGGTCAAGGCCGATCGGGCCTATGACAATACAAGGAAGATCCTGGCCCGTTTCCTCAACTGCCGTCCCGATGAAGTGGCATTCCTTGCCAACATCACGGCCGTGCTCAACCAGATTGCCTACGGGCTTTCGGCGGAACTGAAGGAAGGCGACATCATCCTGACGACCCAGGCCGAGCACGCTTCCAACCTGCTGCCGTGGTTCCGGCTCAAAAAGGAAAAGGGTATTGAAATCAGGTACATCCCGGTTTCGAAGCAGGGCGTTGTTTCCCTGGCAGACCTTGAAGCAATGATGAGCGAGAAGGTCAAGGTTGTGACCCTGGCCTGCGTCACCAATGTCCTTGGCTCACTGCAGCCGATGAAAGAGATTGCTGCCATCGCCCATAAGTACGGGGCAAAAGTCGTCATGGACGGGGCCCAGAGCGTTCCCCACAGACTCACCGATGTGAAAGACCTTGACATCGACTTCCTGGGGTTCTCCAGCCACAAGATGCTCGGGCCTGACGGGGTCGGCGTCCTTTACGGCAAACGGGAATACCTTTCAAAGATGGAACCGCTGCTGCTGGGCGGCGGCATGAATGCCCGCTATGAAAACGACGGTTCGGTGATCTTAAAGGACAGCCCGATCCGCTTTGAGGCCGGCACGCCCAATATCGAAGGCGTCATCGGCCTTGGCGCGGCAGCCGAATATCTGATGAATGTCGGCATGGATAATATCATGGCCTATGAAAAAGAGCTCAGGGCATATTTCTGTGAAAGGATGAAGGAACTTGACAATATCGAGTTCTACAACCCCGACAATGAAACCGGGCCGATTACCTTCAACGCCAGGGGCGTCTTTGCCCAGGACGCGGCAGGGTATCTCGGCGCCCGGCATATCTGCGTACGCAGCGGCAACCACTGCGCAAAAATTCTGAAGAACGTGATCGGCACCGACCAGACGATCCGGGCTTCGCTGTATCTTTACAACACGAAGGAAGAGGTTGACGCGTTCATCGAGGCGGCAAGGCATATCTCGATTGAAAACGCCATCGGCATCTTCTTTGAGGAGGACATCATATGAGTTCACAGTATCTGAAGGATCCGATGTTTCTGCGCGAGCTGATCATGGATCACTATCAGTATCCCCATAACCACAAACTGACCGACGACGCTTCCTACCGGAGCGTGCACATGGCATCTGACAGCTGCATCGACGATATCACCGTGCAGTCAAGGATTGCCGGCG
>JAFWCP010000373.1 GCA_017536845.1 Solobacterium sp.
CCGTGCCCATGGCACTGAAGATCGAAGCGATTTCGACGCCGATGACGCCGCCGCCGATGATGACCAGCGAGTCAAGGTGCTCCGGCAGTCCGGCAAAGAACGCGTCGCTGTTGACGGCATATTCAATGCCCGGAATCGGCAGCCTGGCCGGCCGCGACCCGGTGCAGACCAGGATGTTCTCACAGCTGATGGTTTCATCATTGACCTGGACGGTATGGGCATCCTGGATGACGGCATGGCCGCTCAGGATGTCGACCTTCCCTGCTTTCAGCAGGCTTTCAATGCCTTTGCGCAGAGTGTCCACCACATTGTCCTTGCGGGTGTACAGGCCTTTGACATTCAGGGAGAGATTCCCTTCATAGATGTCGTTTTCCTTCCGGAATGCCGCATAGCCGGCGGTGCCGTGGAGCAGTGCCTTGGTCGGGATGCAGCCGCGGTTCAGGCAGGTGCCTCCGAGCAGGTCTTCTTCGACAAGGGCTGTCTTCAGGCCGGCAGAAGCCGCTTTTTCGGCTGCGTGATAGCCGGCCGGGCCGCCGCCGATGATGACAAGATCATATGCCATGCTCATTCCCCTTCATAGCGCAGGACAGGCTTTCGCGCTGCCGTGACTTCGTCCGGCCTGCCGATGACGGTCTTTTCCGGCTTGTGGTGCATGGCAGCCGGGTCGGCCATTGCCTCATCGTAGACTTCCAGGAAGATCCTTGCCGCTTCTTCCAGCGTTTCCCTGCTTTCGGTTTCCGTCGGTTCAGCCATCAGGGCTTCATGGACGATCAGCGGGAAGTACATTGTGGGAGGATGGATGCCGCGGTCAAGCAGGCCCTTGGCAATGTCCAGGGCCGTAAAGCCCTGCTCCTTGGCTTCCTTTTCGAGGGTCATGACAAATTCATGCATGCAGATGCCGGGATTGGCCATCGTATACTTCTCGCTTAACAGCTTCTTGAAGTAGTTGGCATTGAGCACGGCCGTCATCGCCGCTTCCGGAATGCCTTCTCTGCCAAGCGTGAGCAGGTATGTCAGCGCCCTGACAACAACCAGGAAGTTGCCGTTGAAGCTGCGCACCCTTCCGACGCTGTGGGCGTGCGTTTCACATTCATCCTCCGGCAGATAGTCCTGCAGGAAGGCCTTGCAGCCGACGGCACCGGCCCCCGGGCCGCCGCCCCCGTGCGGGGTGGAGAAGGTCTTATGAAGGTTGAGGTGGATGCAGTCAAAGCCCATGTCACCGGGCCTGACAACGCCCGTGATCGGGTTCATGTTGGCGCCGTCGTAATAGCAGATGCCGCCGGCTTCATGGATGATCTTCGTAATTTCGGTGATGTTGTGGTCGAACAGGCCAAGGGTATTGGGATTGGTAAGCATCAGGCCGGCCGTATCTTCGCCCACCGCCGCTTTGAGCGCTTCCAGATCCACGTAGCCATCCGGGGTGGAAGGGATGCTTACCACCTGCATGCCGTTCATCGTGCCGGTGGCCGGGTTGGTGCCATGGGAGGAGTCGGGCACGATGACCTTGGTCCGCCTGGCGTCGCCGCGCATTTCGTGATACTTCTTGATGAGCATCATGCCGGTGAATTCACCATGGGCGCCGGCCGCCGGGGTCAGGGTCATGGCATCCATGCCGGTGATCTCGCACAGCATCTTTTCCGTCATGGCGATGACTTCCCTGGCGCCTTTGACCGTTTCCGGATCCTGTTTGGGATGGATCTGGGTAAAGCCTTCCAGGGAAGCGGTGACTTCGTTGATCTTGGGGTTGTACTTCATCGTACAGGAGCCCAACGGGTAGAAGCCGTTGTTGACGCCGTAGGCCCTTCTTTCCAGTGCCGAGTAATGGCGGGAAAGGTCGTTTTCACTGATTTCCGGCAGGGCCGCGTCTTTTGCCCGCAGCAGGGAAGCATCGGGTTCATACGCAGGAACGTCAAGATCGGCCAGATACTTCATGCTTGTGCCGTTTCCTTTTTCAAATACGAGTTTCATGCGCATGCTCCTTTCAGGATGTGGATGACTTCATCCATGCTTTCTTTTGTATTCATCTCCGTGGCGCACCACAGGATGTGGTTTTCATCCAGGGCCAGTCCGCCCAGGATGCCGTGTTCATCCAGCAGATGGTTGACTTCCGCTGCCGGGATCGGGGTTTCGGTGACGAATTCATGGAAGAATTCCCCTTCCCCGTCTCTTACATAGCCGATCTTCGCCAGTTCCTGCTGCAGGTAATGGGCCTTGGCAAGACACTGCCTTGCCGCGTCCTTGACGCCTTCTCTGCCCATGGCGGAAAGGTATACCGCTGCCCGCAGGGCACACAGGGCCTCATTGGAGCAGATGTTGGAGGATGCCTTTTCCCTGCGGATATGCTGTTCACGGGCCTGCAGGATCAGGACATAGGCTGTCCTTCCCTGGTCATCGGCAGTCTGGCCGACAATACGGCCCGGCAGTTTTCTCATCATATCCTTCTTTGCAGCCATAAAGCCAAGGTACGGCCCGCCATAGCCAAGCGGCAGTCCCAGCGGCTGGCCTTCGCCCACGCAGATGTCGCAGCCTGCTTCGCCCGGGGTTTTCAGGATGGCCGCCGCAATCGGGTTGACGCCGGCAATGACCTTTGCCTTGACGGCATGGGCCATTTCGACAATGGCGTCCATGTCTTCGATGGTGCCGTAGAAGTCTGGCTGCTGGAAATATACGGCCGCAGCCGTGCCGTCAAGCATTTCCTTCAGCGCTTCCAGGTCGGTGTGACGGTCCTTTTCCGGCACCATCACCACTTCCCCGCCGGCTGCCCAGCTGTAGGTTTCAATGACCCGGCGCACTTCCGGATCGGCAGCAGCGGATACCAGGATCCTGTTTTTCTTCCTGTCCCGGCACATGGCGGCAGCTTCCGCCGCGGCCGTTGCCCCGTCATAGACGGAAGCGTTGGAAACGTCCATCCCGGTCAGTTCGCAGATCATCGTCTGGTATTCGAAGATGTTCTGCAGGATGCCCTGGGAAATCTCTGCCTGATAGGGTGTATAGGCGGTCAGGAAGGTTTCCTTGGCAGCCACCTGGTCGACGATGGCCGGAATATAGTGATGATAGCTCCCCGCACCGCGGAAGATGCTGTCATAGACCTTGTTCTGTTTTGCGAGCTTTTTCATGATCCGCAGGACTTCCTGCTCACTGACGCCATGGGGCAGCTCAAGCCCGTCACGCAGGATCAGGTCGGCCGGGACATCCTTGTAAAGGTCATAGATGTCTGCCAGGCCAAGCTCTTTCAGCATTTCCTGCCTGCTGTCCCTCGATGAGGAAAGATAGTCAGCCATCAGGCATCTTCCTTCTCGCAGAAGGCAATGTAGGCTTCCGCGTCCATCAGTTCTTCATCAAGCGCGGTGACTTCCGCCCGGCAGATCCAGGCGCCGTAGGGATCTTCATTCAGCTTTTCCGGGGCATCTTCGAGTTCTTCGTTGACTTCGACAATGGTGCCGGCGACCGGGGCGTTGACGTCCGAGTCCGCCTTGACGCTTTCCACATCGCAGAAGGCTTCGCCGATGTTCAGTTCATCATCTGCGGCCGGCAGGTTGATGTAGACCAGGCTGCCCAGCTTGTCCTGTGCGTAGTCGGTGATGCCGATGAGGTATGTGCCGTCCTCAGTTTCCTTGATCCATTCGTGTGTCTTGCTGTACTTCAGTTCGTTCGGTGTCTTCATGATTATTCTCCTCTCTTGTAAAACGGCAGGGCCGTGACGACACAGGATACTTCTCTGTTTCTGACCTGCGCCGTTAATTCTGTTCCGATTTCCGCATATGCCTTGTCAACCAGGGCCATGGCATATGCGCCTTTAAGATACGGCAGGTGGGTGCCGGAGGTCGTATGGCCGACCCTGACGCCGTCCTTGAACAGGTCGACGTGCTCTCTGACCAGTCCCTTGCCGGTGACCTTGAGACCAACTCTTGTGATCCTGGGTTCTTCCAGCATGCCTTTTTTGCCGATGAAATCTTCCTTGTTCATCTTGACCGCAAAACCAAGCCCGGTTTCCAGCGGGGTGATGTTCTCATCCATCTCATGGCCGTACAGCGGCATGGCGGCTTCCAGACGCAGGGTGTCCCTGGCACCTAAGCCGCAGGCAATCAGGCCATACTCCTTTCCTGCTTCCATCAGCAGGTCCCAGAGCCTGACGCCGTCTTCCGCCCGGCAGTAGAGCTCATAGCCGAATTCCCCCGTATAGCCGGTCTGGGAAATCAGGCAGTCAATGCCCTGAACATCCAGATGGTCCTTGAAGGAATAGTATCTGTCAGGCAGCAGAGAAACATCCATCAGCTTTGCCATGATGTCGTTGGAACGCGGACCCTGCAAAGCAATCTGGGCCACGCGGTCGGAGATGTCTTCCAGAACGACATCGCCGAAGACATGTTCCTTCATCCAGGCATAGTCCTTGTCCTTGTTGGAGGCGTTGACGACGATGAGGTATTTCTCATCATTGTATTTGTAGACAAGCAGGTCGTCCACGACGCCGCCGTTTTCATAGCACATCGGGGAATAGCGGACCTTGCCTTCCTTCATCTTCGTGTAGTCGTTGGTCAGAAGATGGTTGAGGTTGGCGATGGCATCCTTGCCTTCCAGGGTGATTTCGCCCATGTGGGAAACGTCAAACAGGCCGGCGGCAGTGCGCACAGCCATGTGTTCCTTGAGAATGTCGGTATACTGCACCGGCATCAGATAACCCGCGAACGGCACAATGCGGGCACCCATGCGGACATGGGTATCATACAATACAGTCTTCTTTTCCATTTCTTCCTCCTTGTGAAAAGAAAACAGAGCACACAAAACCATCTGTGCGCTCCGTTATGATGACCTGAAAGATTCTTCCGTATGATGCGGAATTGCTTCTTCGGTGCCGGCTGCAGACGGCTTTCCGGAGTATCGTCCCGGTACAGTCCTTCTGCCTGAAAGTTCGTTCGCATTGCTTCTTCGGCTGCGTCTTATGACCGCTCTCTCCTGCACCGTTCAACCGATGTGATTGATTCTTTTGTCACTTCACACTATAGCATCCGCAATAGGCAAAAGCAACATGAAACCGCTTTCAGAAAGTTTACATCACTTTCCCCTGTGGCTTTCAACATAGTTTCGGATGTCATCGAAAGCCTCGGGCTTTACATAGATGCCTGTCTTCTGCTTCCCTCTTGTGAAGTAGATGGTGCTGTTCTTACGGGAATAGGAGATGTTTGTGATTCTGCCATAGGGGATCAGGGAGCCCATGGAGACAATGCCTTCCGGTGAAAACCCTGATTTCAGCATCCTGTAGACAACGGCCATGGCGATGATGAAGGCCGGCTGGAACCACTTCATAAAACCGGTGTCGTGCAGAAAGCTCAGCGCTGCCAGCGCCCCAAGCATGACCGTCACCACCAGCGTGCTGCCGTGTGACAGCTCCTTTTCCACCTTTCGGGAATTGAGGTACATTCTGAGAAAGAGCACGGCAACAGCCGCATCCAGCAGATACTGAAGTATTTCCTGCATGATAGTTTCCTCCCTGTCCGGCAAAGGACTTTCAGCCCTGGTTCAGGCTTCGTCTTATTCTAGCGGTTTCCATGCATGCTGGCAATCCTGTTTCCCGGGCACGCAAAAAAAGGACTGTTCGCACAGCCCTTTCACGCTTGTCAGTCAAGTCTCTTCCTGAGGTCAACGATGTCCTTTTCGAGATTGGCGATGATGTTCTTCTTCTCTTCGATTCTGCGTTCGAAGCCCTTGACTCTGTTCATATCGTCGGAATCAAAGATTCTGTCATGCAGTTCGTCGATCTGTTGCTTCATCTGCTCAATGGTAGCGGCCTTGCGGTCGATGATTTCCTTGAAGCGGGCCTGGTTGGCGTCTCTCTTGGCGCCCCAGAAGGAATCCTTCAGCTTTGTGAATTCTTCCCACAGCTTGTTATTGTCATCTTTTCCGGAATAGCCGGCTTCTCTCCAGACCTTGTCGAGTTCCTTCATCGTGTCGGTGTTGTCCTTATCGAAGTTGCCGGACTCAACAATCTCTTTGGCCTTGGCAATGATTTCCTTCTTCTTGTCGACGGAAGTCTTTCTTGCCGCATCTCTTTCGTTGTAGAATTCCCTTCTTCTTGCAAAGAAGTCACTGCGGACAGTGTTGAATTCCTTCCAGAGTTCCTCATCGGCATCGCGGCCGGCGGTCTTGACTGCCTTCCAGGCATCCATCAGGCCGACCATCTTGTCGGTGCTGTCACGCCAGTTGCGGACATCTTCAGCGATCTTCTTCGCCTGGGCGATGATTTCTTCCTTCTTGCCTCTGTTCTCCGCGTTGCGGGCATCGAGGTTGGCAAAGTATTCCTTGCGCTTCTGTGTGAAGGCACGTCTTGCCTGGCTGAATCTGCTCCAGAGTTCATCGTCAATTGCCTTGCCGGCGGAGCCGATTTCTCTCCACTTGCCCTGCAGATTGCCGAATTCTTCCATGGTGGACTTCCATGTTGTTGTGTCGACCAGTGCTTCAGCGGCCGTGACGATTTCTTCCTTCTCGGCCTTGTTCTGCAGCTGGTCAGCCTTTCTGCGCTCATAGAGCGACAGCTGACGGTTGAGCCTGTCAAGATACTCTTCGTCCTTCGGCGTGTTCCAGTTCTTCATGCCGTCGAATTCAGCCTTCAGTGCTTCAACAGCTTCATTGTCGGCGCCGTTTCTCATCAGTTCTTCGACTTCGCGGCAGATTGCCTGCTTGCGTCTGAGCTGGTTTTCCATATCTTCCAGAGCGGACTCACCATTCTCAGTTCCGAACTCCAGCGCACCGCCGTCACACTGCGGATGCTGCCAGGAGAACATCTGGTAGTTGCCCTCTGTCTCAATGCCGTACCAACGGCCATGCCCGTCATTTGCACCTTCTTTCGGGTAAACAGGATTTCCGTTTTCATCCTGCGCACCATAGAGGACTTCAACAACCTTCCCACCGAAGGTATTGTGCTTTCTGGTGCTGATTTTTGCGAACTTTTCGTCGTAACCTTTTAAAGTATTCCAATCCATATTCTTCTCCATCTCGTAATATAATACTTGATTCTTTAAGACATTACAAAGAAAATTTTCGCAATTATTGAATATTTTATGTGTTTTTGCCAAGTTTCAGGAATGATATCGCTTACATCCACTGTCAGAAGGAATCCTGTTGTGTGATGAAACATCATTTTCACAAAAAAAGATCAGGATTCCTTCTCCTGATCTTCGGTTCTTTCACTGATGATGAAACGCGGCCTTGCCTTTGTTTCCATGTAGATCTTGCCCACATATTCGCCGATGACGCCCAGGGAAATCAGCTGGATGCCGCCGATCAGGCAGACTGCAATCAGGCTGCTCGACCAGCCCGGCACGACGTTGCCGCTGAAATAGGAAACAAGGACGTAAATGATCAGCACGATTGACAGCAGGGCAAAGAAGACGCCCATGCCGGCAATCAGCCGGATCGGCTTGATCGACATGCTTGTGATGCCGTCAAAGGCCAGGCTCAGCATTTTGCTTAAGGGATAATGGCTCTCCCCGGCAATCCGCTCATGCCGCTCGTAGTAGACGCAGGTGCTCCTGAAGCCGACCATCGGGAACATGCCTCTCAAGAAGATGTTGACTTCCTTGAAATTGGCAAATTCCTTTAAAACCCGGGCCGAGACAAGGCGGTAGTCGGCGTGGTTGTAGATGATCTCGCCGCCCATCCTTTCCAGCACCTTGTAGTAGCTCTCCGCCGTAAAGCGCTTGAAGAAGGTATCCGTATCACGGCTGGATCGGACGCCGTAGACAATCTCGCAGCCATCCCAGTACGCCTTGACCATCTCTTCCATCGCGGCAATGTCATCCTGGCCGTCGCAGTCGATGGAAATGGTGATGTCACAGCGGTCCTTGGCCTCCATCAGCCCGCCCAGCAGGGCGTTCTGGTGGCCGCGGTTGCGGGAAAGCGAAATGCCTTCAAAATGCTCATTGCTTTCGGCCAGGGAACTGATGATCTCCCAGGTCCTGTCTTTCGAGCCGTCATTGACGAACAGGATCCGCGAAGCATCGCTGATCAGCTGCTCATCACGCATCTTCTCCAGCTGGGCCAGGAACATCGGCGCGGTTTCCGGCAGCACCTCCTGCTCATTGTAGCAGGGGATGACGATCCAGAGGACCGGCCTGTTTTCACTTGTCCAGCCCAAGGTATCTTCTCCAGAACTCTTCCGTTACGAAGTGCTTCTTGGCCTGATGATAGCTGATCCGCAGTTCGCCGATGCGCCTGTCATATTCCTTCCGCAGCTTCTTATAGCGGCTTCTGAGGTTTCTGTAACGGTCGGGATCGATGTGACGCAGAGCGGATGACGCGTCATAGGGATTGACCGCCAGCAGTTCCTTCTTGAAGAACTGCCGGTACGGCTGCCAGCGGCCGTCATAGGCGACGACGCCGATGTCGTCGGAAAGCCTGCCTTCTTTTACAAAGCGGTGGCCGTTGTCGGTCAGCTTGTACAGGATGTTGTTCACAAAGTTCAGCGGCCGGACATCGCCCACCTCTTCCAGGCGGACTTCCGTCTCTTCCGTGCCGTCAAGCTTCGTCATCTTTTCATTGAGCTGGCGGTATTCCTTCATGATCTTCTCACCGTCGGCGTTGGCGATGAAGGAAGGTCCCTTCAGGAAGTCTTCCAGGGCCCTGACGATCAGTTCGGCCGAGTCATAGCTGAACTCCCGCAGCCTTTCCCGGAAGCAGAAATCCAGGGTGCCGATGACGTCGCAGTCATTGATGTCTTCCGAAGAAGCCTGGACGATGAGCAGGTTGCGCAGTGACTGATACATGTTCATAAAGGCATTGTACTTGTTCGCAAAACCCATGTGCCAGACGCAGATGCCGCCCATGGTCAGGAACTTCGTATGCGAACGCAGGCCGTATTCGACATCGTCGCCGCGGATGAACAGCGGCATCGGGTAGCCGTTTTTCTCCAGCATCGGCATCGGGATGCAGCAGTACCACCAGGCGGCATACGGATGGTCGAGATGCTGAAGCTCACGGTTGTTGTTCATGACACTGGCCAGGTCGACCATCGGATAATCCGGCTTGGCCTTCTTCAGGTAGCCGTCCTTGCCGATGGTGCCGACATCCTCGTGCTGCAGGAACATCGCGTTGAAGTCCAGCATGGCACCGGAAATATAGGCATCATAATACTCTTCTTTGAGAACGCTGAGCAGCTGGTAGGTGCGGCGGATGGATTCCGGCAGGATCAGGACATCATCGTCCATCAGCAGAACATGGGTGATATCAGCATCCATATGCCGGCTCTCCAGCATGCCGCGGGCATAACCGCCCGAACCGCCGGCGTTGATATTCGGGAACAGACGGATCCTTTCATGGATCTCAATATCCTCTTTGGCCAGGGTGCGGCCGTTGTCGACGACGTTGACATAGAGGTGGTCCCTGATCTCGTCATCTCCTTCCAGCAGTTTTTCCCTGATCAGCTTCACATTGCCCTTGATGAAGGCTTCCTTGAAGCATGTTGTTGTGGCA
>JAFWCP010000374.1 GCA_017536845.1 Solobacterium sp.
CGAGGTTCCAGTTCTCCTTGCTTTGGAGCATTGTCATGTATCCTGTTGGCAATGTTGCAGTGCCGGTCTGATTTTTGATTCGTCAGGCCGATGACCACTACACTGCATGACAGGCGCCGGATGGCGTCGCAACGATCCGAAAGAAGCTGTTGTGTACCTATTGCTGTAAAGTACACAACCACAGGCAGTGCCTGTGCCGACAGTTGCCGCAATGCCTGGATTGCCAGGATACTGTGGATTGCCTGCATATGCGTGCAGGTAACAGAGGCCTCATAGTAGTTCGAGACAGGGAAAGCCTGTTACATGGCGAAGGAGGCCAGCCAACAGATCGGGAAAGGACGGATGATGAGCGAGGAAGTCCTCAAGTATTACCATCATCGGTCAATTCCGAACATCTGCAGAAGTGCTCAGCAGATCAACAGATTCCATTACTGCAGGTGTAAATGTTGGCGGAGAGCCGTATGCATCGAGAGGTGCCCGTACGGTTCGGGGAGGGGTGACGGGAAACCTGCCTGGGTTATCTTGGGTAAGGCACCCGTTGCCTACTCCATACGATACAAGGCTGCGGGATATCATCCATCCCCAGTGGTAAACTGACAGATCAGAAAGGATGGAGCGTCGGCTCCATCCTTTTAAAAATTCTGATCAATGATGTTCGTATTCGATGACTTCGCCGGTCCAGGCAGCCTTCAGGATTTCTTCCATATCCTTGACCATCGGGATGCGCGGATTGGCGGGTGAACACTGGTCTTCATATGCCAGGTAGGCAAGCTTTTCCGCTGCTGCCATCCAGTCTTCTTCGTTGAGGTAATCCACCGCATTGAAGCGCATCGGGATGCCGCAGTCCTCACCCAGCTGCCATACTGCCTTGGCGAAGATTTCCACGCCTTCCTCAACGGAGGCAAACGGCAGGCCGAGGGCCTTGGCCAGCTGGCAGTATCTCTCGTCTGCTTCGTATTTCTTATACTTCGGCCAGACACCAGGCTTTTCCGGCTTGGTGCCGTTGTAGCGGATGGTATACGGAAGCAGGACGGCATTGGCCTGGCCATGAGGCACATGGAATTCAGCACCGACCTTGTGGGCCATGGAATGGTTCATGCCAAGGAAGGCATTGGCAAAGGCCATGCCGGCAATGGCCGAAGCATTGTGCATCTTCTCTCTTGCCTCGGGATCGTTGGGGCCGTTATGGACGGCTCTGGGCAGGTAGTCAAATACCATCTGGACAGCCTTGACGGCCAGGGCATCCGTATAGTCAGATGCCAGGACGGAAACATACGCTTCCACCGCATGGGTCAGGACATCCATGCCGGTATTGGCAGTTACCGAAGCCGGCAGGTTGGTTGTCAGCACCGGGTCGATGATGGCAACCGTCGGGGTTAACGAATAGTCGGTCAGCGGGTACTTGATATGGGTTTCCTTGTCGGTGATGACCGCAAACGGCGTGACTTCCGAACCGGTGCCGGAGGTTGTCGGGATGCATACGAGCGAGGCTTTCTTGCCAAGTTCAGGATAACGGAAGGCACGTTTGCGGATGTCCATGAACTTCTGCTTGAGGTCGTTGAAGTTGACTTCCGGGTGCTCGTAGAACAGCCACATGCCCTTGGCCGCGTCAATGACCGAGCCGCCGCCGATGGCGATGATGGTATCCGGACGGAAGGCTTCCATCAGCGTCAGGCCTTTGCGGACTGTCTGGATGGAAGGGTCAGGTTCAACATCGCAGAACAGCTCATAGGTGACCTTGGGCTTGTTGTGCTTCGGCCGGCTTTCCAGCTGGTCGGTCACTCTTGTGACATAGCCAAGCCTTACCATGGACTGGTCAGCAACGATGAATACCTTTTCCATCTCGTTCATATCATGAAGATACTCGATGGAGTTTCTTTCGATATAGATCTTGGAAGGGATCTTGAACCACTGCATATTGTTTCTCCTCTGGCCGACCTTCTTGATGTTCAGCAGGTTTACGGTGCTGATGTTGTCGGACACGCTGTTATGACCGTAGGAACCGCAGCCTAAAGTCAGGGAAGGAATGAAGGAATTGTAGATGTTGCCGATGCCGCCGAAGGTGGAAGGGGAATTCCAGATGATGCGGCAGGCCTTGATCCTTCTGCCGAACTCTTCGACAAGAGACCTGTTGGATGTGTGGATGGCAGCGCTGTGGCCGATGCCGTTGAACATGACCATGGCTTCCGCCTTGTCCAGGCCGTCGGCTACCGAATCTGCCTTTAGCATGGCAAGCACCGGGGAGAGCTTTTCCCTGGTCAGCGGTTCATTGGGGCCGACCTCCTTACATTCCACCATCAGGATGCTGGTCTTGGGGTTGACGGTAAAGCCGGACTGTTCGGCAATCCAGGCAGCGCTCTTGCCGGCAACGACACTGTTGAGCCTTGCCTCTTCACAGCCTTCGCCATACGCCTTGGCGTTGAACATGAATTTCTCAAGCTTTGTCTTTTCCTCTTCATTGCAGAAGTGAACGTTGTAGTGGGCAAACTTTTCCTTGACGAGGTCATAGATTTCCTTATCCGCAATGACTGCCTGTTCGGAAGCACACACCATGCCGTTGTCAAAGGCCTTGGACATGGCAATGTCATTGACTGCCTGGTCAACATCCGCCGTTGTCTCAATGTAGGCAGGAACGTTGCCGGCGCCGACACCAAGGGCCGGCTTGCCGCAGGAATAGGCAGCCTTGACCATGGCGTTGCCGCCGGTGGCCAGGATGACGGAGACACCGGGATGGTTCATCAATGCCGCTGTGTTTTCCATGGAAGGTGTTTCGATCCACTGGATGCAGTTTTCCGGTGCACCGGCTTCAACAGCAGCGTCATAAATGACCTTGGCCGCGGCTGCGGAAGAATTCTGTGCGCCCGGGTGGAAGGCGAAGATGATCGGGTTCCTGGTCTTTAAGCAGATCAGGGATTTGAAGATTGCCGTGGAAGTCGGGTTGGTGACCGGGGTGATGCCGGCGACGACGCCGACCGGTTCGGCAACATACATCAGGCCCTGGACTTCATCCTGTTCGATGATGCCGACGGTTTTCTGATGACGCATATGGTTGACCACATATTCGCAGGCAAACAGGTTCTTGGTTGCCTTGTCTTCAAAGACGCCGCGTCCGGTTTCCTCAACGGCAAGCTTTGCCAGCTCGCCATGCCGGTCAAGGCCCGCAACGGAGCACTTGGCGACGATATAATCAATCTTTTCCTGTGTATAGGAAGCAAATTCATCCAGCGCTTTTAACGCTTTCGCAACTTTGTCATCAACTTCATTGGCGATGATTTCGGGTTCTTCAGTCTTCTTTCTGGCCATATAGCCCTCCTGTGAAATTTTTCACAAGTATGATACAGCATGATTCTTTTGATTGCAACATAAATGCAATAAGAATATCTTATTTGCAAGAACAGATTGCTTATCATACAGAGATGACGACAAGAAAAAGAGGAAGCTTTCGCTTCCTCTTGATTCTTGTTTTATGCGCCGAATATCTTCAGCATGAAGCCGGCCGCAACTGCCGAGCCGATGACGCCGGCAACATTGGGACCCATGGCATGCATGAGCAGATAGTTGGACGGGTTGGCTTTCTGGCCTTCCATCTGGCTGACTCTGGCTGCCATCGGGACTGCCGAGACACCGGCCGAACCGATTAACGGGTTGATCTTGCCGCCGGAGAGCCTGTACATCACCTTGCCGATGAGCAGACCGCCGATCGTTGAGAAGGAGAAGGCAATCAGGCCAAGAACGATGATCTCAATGGTCCTTAAGGTCAGGAAGGTTGTCGCGACAGCCTTGGCACCGACGGAAAGGCCCAGGAAGATGATCGTGATATTGGTCAACGCATTCTGGGCAGTATCGCTCAGACGGTCAGTCAGTCCGGTTTCCTTCAGCAGGTTGCCGAGCATTAACATGCCGACCAACGGTGCGGTATCAGGAATCAGCAGGATGACGAAGATGGTAACAACAATCGGGAAGATGATCTTCTCTTTCTTGGAGACAGGACGGGCCTGTTCCATTTTGACCTTGCGCTCTTTTTCCGTTGTGCAAAGACGCATTAACGGCGGCTGGATCATCGGGATCAGAGCCATGTAGGAATAGGCGGCGATTGCGAGGGCCGGCAGATATTCCATGGCCAGCTTGGAGGCTGTAAGGATGGCCGTCGGGCCGTCAGCACCGCCGATGACGCCGATCGCCGCAGCAACCTTGGGATCAAAGCCAAGGGCCAGAGCAAGCAGGAAGGCGGTGAAGATGCCGAACTGCGCACCCGCACCCATGAGCAGGGATGACGGATTGGCAATCAGCGGTCCGAAGTCAGTCATGGCACCGGTAC